>NZ_CAXSWZ010000014.1:0-85810 GCF_964241245.1 Allofournierella massiliensis | reverse complement strand
GCGTGGATCTGCGCCGCAACACCATGGCAAACTGGGTGATCCGCAGTTCCCGGTGGTTTAAGCCGCTGTATGAGCTGCTTCGCAGGGAGTTGCTGCGGCAGGACATTGTGAATGTGGATGAAACCCGCGTCCATGTTCTGAAAGAAGATGGGCGGGAATCCAAACAGATGTCCCAGATGTGGGTGTTCTGCTCTGCCGAAAAGAAAATCGCACTGTACCAGTACAGCCCCAGCCGTTCAGGCCGGGTGGCAAAGGAGATGCTACAGGGCTTCTCCGGCTACACCCAGACCGACGGCTATTCGGGTTACCACTGTCTGGATTCAGTGACACATGTGGGCTGCTGGGCCCATGCAAGGCGCAAGTGGGTGGACTGCTTTGTGGATGGTAAACCGGTACAGGACAGCAAATCCGAAGCGGCTTTTCGGCTGATTGAGGAGATGTTTACTCTGGAACAGGCATGGAAGGACGAAACGCCACAGGCTCGGTCTGATTTGCGGCAGGAAAATCTTCGACCCTTGCTGGAGCAATACTGGGCGCTGCTGGACAGCTTCGAGGCCGCAGAGGGTACTGCCCTGAGCAAGGCTAAAACCTATTCCCTCAACCAGAAAGAGGCATTGAACGCCGTGCTTCTGGATGGCCGCCTGGAGTTGACCAACAATCTTGCCGAGCGCACCGTGAAGCCTTTCGTGATGGCCCGCAAGAACTTCCTGTTCTGCGATACAGCCAAAGGGGCCGATGCCAGCGCCCTGTGTTTCAGCGTGATGGAAACGGCCAGGCGCAATGGCCTGGATCCCTTTGGTTATCTGTTGTTCCTGCTGCAGGAGCTGCCCAAACTGGGCGAAAATCCATCTGACGAGCAACTGATCTCGCTGCTCCCATGGGATGACAATCTTCCCGCATATTGCAGACTGAAGGAGTCTTAAACCTTCCGAGCCCCTTTTTCGGGGCTCTTTTCTTTTACCCTACGGGGGATTATGGAGCGGTTACGTTAAAGGGTTTAAAAAGATAAGTGACACTACTTTTAAGTTGGATCGGATAAATATATTTGTCGGTGCAAACAATTCAGGAAAATCTAGTGTTTTACAAGCTGTTCAATTCGCAATTGGCACAGCTCAAACGGGATCTCGTGTTGGAATCAGAAGAAATAGCACAGGCGATAGTGAGTCTTTTACGGCTGATGCTTCATCCTTTTTGTATCTTCCTATACGTGAACTTGAAGCATTAATTCATGACAGAAATCTAACTCAATCAGTTGGTGCAGATATAACGTTTTCCACTGAAACAGAGGAAACCACTATTTCAATCAAACGAGGAAAAAATCGCAACTTAGCTATAGCAATGTCTGTATCGAATTTGCTGCCAGCACTTAAAGATACAAAAACTCCATTTTGCGTATACACACCAGGATTGTCAGGAATATCTATAAGTGAAGAATTTAAAACTAAAGCCGTTGTTTTAAAATCTGCAACTCGAGGAGATTCTAATTTATATCTGAGAAATGTTTTGCTACTATTGAAGGAAAAGAGCTCATCGTGGGAGAAATTTGCGGAATCAGTGCAACGCTTTTTTTCAGGATATGTTATTGAAGTGAAGTTTTCTCCAGAGGCAGATGAAACTATCGATGTGCATGTTAAAGCAAAAGATGAAGAAGGCAAAATGATAGAGTTGCCAATTGATGCTATGGGAACTAGTGCACTACAGGTTTTGCAGATTTTGTCATACGTATACTATTTCAATCCGCCGTTGCTGATTTTAGACGAACCAGATACGCATTTACATCCTAATAATCAGAGAATACTAGTTTCACTTCTCGATGAGATATCTTTAGAAACCGGAATGCAGGTACTGATTGCTACGCACTCGCGCCATATAATAGATGAGGCAAGAGATATTGCATCATTTTTTTGGATGCAAAATGGTACTCTTAATAAAAAAATTAATGGTAATGAAGATGCTGTTCAAAGCGACTTAGTTCAGATAATGCTGGATCTTGGGGCTATGGATGTTTGTGACTTGTCTAATCCCAATATCGAGTGGGTTATTTGCACAGAGGACGCAAGAGTTGATAGGGAGACTTATCTAAAGAGTATTCTCGAAGCCTCGGGATTCGAACTTGAAAAGTGTAAGATTATCCCGTATTTAGGATGTGGGAAAGTCGATAGCGTAGCTTTTTTGCGGCAATTCTTAAAAAGCTATATGCCAAATATTAAAATTATCGTGCATAGAGACAGAGATTATCTGGACGACCAGGAAGTGAAAAAATTTAAAGAATCTTTTGAAAAAAAGGAGATTCATGTATGGATTACTCCTGGAACTGATGTGGAGGCTCTGTTCTTAAACGAGAAACATATTGCGGTTCAATATCCAAAACTATCTGAATCAGAAATCAAAGAAATGCTTGATGAGGTAGTTAATGATTCTATTGTAAAAAGAACAAGCTTGGATAAGCTATCAAAACACTTACTGAAGAATGATGCGGAGGCAAGTGATAATCCTCGGCATGTAAGTAGCCCCATAGAAATTGTGGAGAAATCCCAGCAAATGTATTCTGAGAATCCCGAGCGCTATATACATGGAAAAAAAGCAATTGGAATAATGAAGAACAAATTGCAGAAAGCAAGGCAAGACGTTTCTTTGCTAGTATCTATGTCTTCCGAATTATATCAAGAAGATTTACATCAATTACTCAAATAATATTTGTTACATATCCTAGTTATTAGTAAGGTGCTGATGATTGGGATATTTTCTGCCCTCCTCGGGCTGCAGGTGTACATGCAGCTTCGAGGAGGGCTTTTTGTATCCGCATTTTCATTACAAGAAGCTCGTTTATCCGTATACGACATTTCGGAAACGGGCAAAACAAGGAGGACAAACTTATGGCATTTTTCAACAGCGCAGTTGACGTATTGCAGGCTCTCGTCGTAGCACTGGGTGCCGGTCTCGGCATCTGGGGTGCAATCAACCTGCTGGAAGGTTACGGCAACGATAACCCCGGCGCAAATGCTCATGTGCCATAAAGTAACACAAAAAGCAACAGACAGCCGCCACAATTCCGTAAAGATTGATGCTTGACAGTCTCCCGAAAGCTCGTTATAATAATAGACGTAAAATTGAGTGGACTTTTCCGGATTCGGTCATCTTTTTGCCACACAACTGTCTTGTGATAGTTGTGTGGCTTTTTTGTTGCCTGCATCTCGGAAATGTTGACAGAATGGAGGATGATTTTTTATGGAAAACAACTTCTTATCTCTGATCAAGACGCGCCGTAGTGTACGGGCTTACAAACCGCAACCTGTCCCTTCCGAGGCGTTGGACGCTGTACTGGAAGCCGGGACTTATGCACCTACCGGCGGAGGACGTCAATCCCCTACCATCATTGCAATCACAGACCCCAAATACCGGCAGGAAATCGCCAGGTTAAACGCAGAAGTGATGGGGAACAATACAGACCCTTATTATGGCGCGCCTGTCGTGATTTTGGTTCTGGCAGATGGCTCCGCAAACACCTTTGTAGAGGATGGAAGCTGCGTCCTTGAAAATATGATGCTCGCCGCCCATGCTCTTGGGCTGGGAACCGTATGGGTACATCGGGAACGTGAGATTTTCGACAGTGAAAGCGGTAAGGCTCTCCTGCGGGAGTGGAAGCTGCCGGAAACCTTGCGTGGCGTCGGAGCGATTGCATTGGGTTATCCAGCCAAGGAAGCCGGTCAGCCCGCAGCACGCAAACAAAACTATATTGTTCGGATTTAATAACCTGCTGTCCGGCGCAATTTTTTGCGCCGGACACTTTGTGGAGAGGAGGGAAAGTATGCAGACCAGTAATAAAATGGCAGTTGCGCCCGTTGGAAAGCTCATTTGGCAAATGTCGATACCGCCGCTGATCTCCATGTTCCTGCAATATTCCTATAACCTGATAGACAGCGCGTTTGTAGCGCGGCTGAGTGAGAATGCGCTGACGGCTGTTTCTCTGTCATTCCCGATTACAACACTGATGAATGCGGCGTCTATCTGGATTGGTGTCGGCGTGAATGTACTGATTGCGGGGTATCTTGGACAGAAAAAGCAGGATGAAGCAAATACCACCGTCACACACGGATTGTTACTGGCCTTTGGAATAGGTGCTTTGCTCAACCTTCTGTCATTCCTGATTATGAAACCCTACTTTCGGGCATTCACCAGTAATGAAGAAATCTATCAGTTGAGCATTGCCTATATGGGCGTATGTTCGTTCATGCAAATCCCCAATATGGTGCATATCGCAATCCAGAAGATGATACAGGCCACCGGGAACATGATTGCTCCCATGTGGTTTCAGATTGCGGGCGTGGTGGTCAATTTTGTATTCGATCCCATCCTGATTTTTGGTATTGGTATTTTCCCGGCTATGGGAATCCGCGGTGCTGCGGTGGCTACTGTTGCGGGCTATTTGTTGTCCATGATTTTGGCGTTTGCTTTGCTGCTGGACAAAAAGCAAAAAGTGCAGATAAAAATCAAAGGCTTTCACTTGCAGAAACAGATGATCCGCCGTATTTTTGCCTTTGGCCTGCCATCTTTTATTATGAACGCCCTCAGTTCGTTTATGGTGACGTTCGTCAATCTGTTTCTGGTGGCGTATTCTGATACGGCGATTGCATTCTTCGGTGCATATTTTAAGGTGCAGCAGTTGATTGTTATGACGGTAAATGGCTTAATCCAGGGTTGTTTGCCAGTCATGCGGTTTAACTACGGCGCAGGGAGCAGCGAACGGCTGCATTCCGCTTTCCGATACGGAACTGCTTTGGTCACCGGCATGATGATACTGGGGACGTTGGCTGTCATCCTTTTTCCGGCGCAGATTTTGGGATTGTTTACGGCATCGGAAGCCATGCGTTCTTTTGGAATATCCGCTATGCGGATTATGGCGACAAGCTATCTGTTTTGCGGCCTTTCTACTATGATTTCCACCTATTTTCAGGCCACAGAAAAAGTAGGTTCCAGCATGGCAATTCAATTATGCAGGCAACTGCTTTTCCTTATTCCATCCCTATGGTGTCTGGACAAATGGTTCCATCTGAACGGAATCTGGCTTGCATTCCCTGTCGCGGAAACCGGCACCTTGCTCGTTGCTCTCATAATGATGGCCTGGTATCACCGTAAAAAAATCATAGCGTGTTCTGCGAAGGAGGAATTATGAACGATACTTTCATGAAAGAAAAGCCGGTATTACCGCTGATTTTATCCATGTCCCTGCCTATGGTGTTATCCATGCTGGTCAATTCCCTCTACAACATTGTGGACAGTTTTTTCGTCGCGCAGATCAGCGAGGAGGCTATGACGGCATTATCGTTGGTTTACCCGGTTCAAAATTTTATCAATGCTGCCGGAATTGGATTTGGCGTTGGGATCAATGCAGTGATCGCCTTCTATCTGGGCGCGGGGGATCATGAAAAAACGGATCAGGCCGCCACGCAGGGACTTGTGCTTGCCGTGATTCATGGCGTTGTTATGACAGTCTGCTGTATCGCCATCATGCCGGTTTTCCTGCGGATGTTCACTTCATCCGAAGCGGTCATTGAACTTGGCGTCCGCTATTCTATCGTTGCGTTCGCCTTTACGCTCATTGTTACCGTCAGCATGGCGTTTGAGAAACTGTTCCAGGCAGTAGGAAACATGAAGACAACCATGATCAGCCTGATGTGCGGGTGCATCACAAACATCGTCTTAGACCCCGTTCTGATTTTTGGCTATGGCCCATTCCCGGAAATGGGAATTGAAGGCGCTGCGCTGGCAACCGGCATCGGACAGGCTCTGACACTGGCGATTTACCTTGTAGTCTATCTTTTGCGGCCAATTCGCGTGCATATCCGCAGGCAGTACATTTTGCCCAGCAAAAAGATGGTCATCAAGCTGTATTCTATCGGCATTCCCGCAACCCTGAATCTTGCACTTCCGTCTCTTTTGATTTCGGCGCTCAATGCGATTTTAGCTGCCTATTCCGAAGTGTATATTCTGGTTTTGGGGATCTATTACAAATTGCAGACCTTCATCTATCTTCCGGCGAATGGCATTGTGCAGGGGATGCGCCCCCTGATCGGCTATAACTACGGTGCAGGGGAGCACAAACGAGTCAGCCAGATTTATCAGATTGTTTTGTGCATGAGCGGTATCATTATGGTGCTTGGAACCGCGATATGTCTGCTGATCCCCGGCCAGCTGATAGGGCTGTTTACCCACACGGAAGCGACGATCCAGGCCGGGGAAACTGCCTTGCGCATCATCGGGGCCGGATTTATCGTCTCGGCGGTTTCTGTTACTTCTTCCGGCGCATTGGAGGGGCTGGGGAAAGGCACGCCCTCCTTACTGATTTCTCTCTGCCGGTATGTAGTGGTAATCATCCCGGCTGCGTTTTTACTCAGCAGGTTTCTCGGAGCGGTTGGCGTCTGGAATGCGTTTTGGATCACGGAAGTGATTACTGCGATCATATCCATTTACGTTTACCGCAAGGTAATAGCAAAGCCAGCCGAGCCAGTCAACGGTCAAGATGAACGGCGCATACGCGCCGCCGTTGACAGCCCCGCCCGCCTTTGCAGATAGGCAATCAAGGGGCGACAGCAAGGAGTGCTGCCGCCCCGCACTATTATTCAGAGAGGGGGAATTTCCATGACCGACTTTGAAGCCTATCAGGAGTACATCCAGCGCAAGCACAACGCCTTTTGTAAGGCAGTAATCCGCTATGCTGCCCGCGATAAGATTTTGCAGCTTCGCCGGAAATGGGAGCGGCAAATTTCCCTTGACTATCTGATGGACGAGAAGTTTGTCCAGTTTGCCGGGCCGGAGCCGGACGAGGAATACCCCTTTACCGTCTGCGGCCAGACCGTCCTGCTCTGTAACGCCGCTCTTGCCGCCGCGCTCTCCGCCCAGCCAAAGCAGACACAGGAAGTGATTTTGCGCTACTACTTCCTGCGCCAGCCGCAGCGAGTGATCGGCGCACATATCGGCCGGACGCGCAGCACAGCGGGGCGGCATATCCAGCTTGCCTTGCGGCGGCTGCGCGAGGAAATGGAGGTGTGCCGGTATGAGTAAGTTGCTCCCTTATGAAACAATCGTCAAAGCCCATGAGGGCGACCCGGAAGCCGTGAACGCCGTCCTGCGCCACTACGCCGGATATATCCGCTATTTCTCCAAAGTGAACGGACAGGTCAATGCCGAGGTGGAGGACTATGTGAAACAGCGACTAATTGACTGTCAATTCAAGTTCCGGTTTGACTATCCGCCGGACGAGCCATAAAAACTGAATACCTGCCGCCCACCGGCGGTCAGCGAAAGCAGTAAGTCTTGAAAAAGATTTGCTGCTTTTTTTGTTGCCTGCCTCCGTTTCCGGCCATTTTGCCCTATTCAGATTGTAGTAGTAAGTGAGGGAGCAATTTTCCTGCCCCGGCGTTTGGCATTTTTGATTTTTGTCCGTAGTAAGAAGCAAAGAGAAAATTGCCCGCCCTGTTTGGCAAATTTCAAAACGCGGTGGTGTGAGGAGTGAAAGGAAAAATTCTCTGCCCCGCCGGTTGCCAAAATCCTGTTGCCCGGATTACAGAAGCGAAAGAAAATTTGAGAAAATCCCTGTCCAGCGGGTAGCTGGCGGCCTTTGAAATGTATCTTTAGCGGAAAGGAAAAAGTTTGCGAACAGCGGGCCGAAAGCCCCGCCCCGTTCGCTCTATGTACGGAAAAACCCGGAGAGGGGCAGTCTGCGGCAAACTTAGAGCAAGTTTCTACCACGGTGCCAAAATCCGCAATTCTGCGGTTTTGCCCCTCGCGGGAAACTTGTTGGGGAGTGCCTTCCCCAAACCCTGCTATGGCGGCTTGCGCCGCAAAAATATTTCCGACCGGCGAAAAGTTTTTTCTCACTTTCGCCTCGGAAATAGCTAACAGATAAGAGAATTTTTTGTGATAAGTGAAAGGAGGTTTACAGCCCATGCCGAAGCGATACAACACACCCCACCGCAGCCGCGTTGTGAAAACCCGGCTGTCCGAAGAAGAATACGCCGACTTCACAGCGCGGCTTGCGCCCTATGGTATCAGCCAGTCCGAATTTCTCCGGCAGGCGATACGGCGCACCGCTATACGCCCTATTATCCATATATCAACGGTCAATGACGAGCTGCTTTCCGCTGTCGAGAAACTTACAGCCGAGTACGGCAAAATCGGTGGCAACCTCAACCAGATAGCCCGGTATCTGAACGAGTACGGCGCACCCTACAACGCCCTCTCCGGCGAGGTACGCGACGCCATAGCCGACCTTGCCGCCCTCAAGTATGAAGTCTTACAGAAAGTAGGTGACGCGGTTGGCAACACTCAAGCATATCAACTCTAAAAATGCCGACTACGGAGCCGCCGAACAATACCTGCTTTTTGAGCATGACGAGTTTACCATGAAGCCCGTCCTTGATGAAACCGGCAGGCTTATCCCCCGCGAGGACTACCGGCTGTCCACGCTGAACTGCGGCGGGGAGGATTTTGCCGTTGCTTGTATGCGGGCAAATCTCCGCTACGGGAAAAACCAGCTGCGGGAAGATGTGAAAAGCCACCACTATATCATCAGCTTTGACCCACGGGACGGCCCGGACAATGGCTTGACCGTAGACCGGGCGCAGGCATTGGGCGAGAAGTTTTGCGCCGAGCATTTCCCCGGCCACCAGGCCCTTGTATGCACCCACCCGGACGGCCATAGCCACAGCGGCAATATCCATGTGCATATCGTCATTAACAGCCTGCGGATTGAGGAAGTGCCGTTCCTGCCCTATATGGACAGGCCAGCCGACACAAAGGCCGGTTGCAAGCACCGCTGTACCGACGCGGCCTTGCGCTACTTCAAGTCCGAAGTCATGGAGATGTGCCACCGGGAGGGGCTTTACCAAATCGACCTCTTGAACGGCAGCAAGAACCGCGTCACAGACCGGGAGTATTGGGCGCAGAAAAAGGGGCAGGCCGCGCTGGACAAGCAGAACGCCCCCATGATTGCAGGCGGTATCACGCCCCGGCAGACCAAGTTTGAAACGAACAAGGAAAGGTTGCTTTATCCGGGAGAGACTCCATTTGGAAATGTCCGAGGAAAAGACATTGATTACTCATGGACATGACTCTGCGAAGTTCTTGGGATATGAAGTTACAATCGCCAAAGGCGAACACAACAAAAAGACCAAAACCGGGGCTACCAGACGGGTAAGCAATGGAAAAGTCATGCTCTATGTCCCCCATAATAAGTGGGTCAAGCAGCTGCTCTCCTATCAGGCCCTCAAAATCAACTATGACAAACAGAACGGAAATAAGGAGGTTTGGGAACCTGTCCGGCGTACCCGCCTGATGCACCTGGACGATTTGGAAATCCTAAACCAGTACAACGCAGAAATTCGTGGATTGTACAACTACTACCGGCTCGCAAACAATGTGTCTGTACTCAATAACTTCTACTATGTAATGAGATACAGTATGCTCAAAACCTTTGCTGGAAAATATCGGACACGAATCAGCAGAATTATCCGCAAGTACCGTCAAGGGAAAAATTTTGTTGTGGAGTATCCGAAGAAAAACGGCCAGGTTGGAAAGGTGCTGTTCTACAACAACGGGTTTCGCCGTGATACCAAAGTGGAAAGCGGCAATCCCGATGTGATTGCAAGAGTGTTTGAGAACTATGGACGCAATAGCCTGATAAAGCGGCTGAAAGCGAGCCAATGCGAGTGGTGCGGTGCAGAGAATGTACCAATTGAAATACACCATGTACGAAAACTCAAAGACTTGAGCGGCAGAAAACAATGGGAAATCGCCATGATTGGGCGTAAGCGCAAGACAATGGCACTCTGTATTGACTGTCACGATAAGTTACACGCTGGGAAATTAGACTAACATCTGGAGAGCCGGATACATCGAGAGGTGTAAGTCCGGTTCGGAGGGGAGTTCTCGGAAACCTGCCATAGCGATATGGCAAGGCGCTGGGCTCTTACCCTACTCATCAGCAATCAGTATGTAGATATGAAGCGGAAAGTCACGGACAAATACCGTGCGGATATCCAGATGGGGACAGTTGCGCCGTTGCCGGAAGAACTGGCTCCCATGGCAGAGGGCATCCATCAGCTGATTCAGTCTGTGTATGACGAAAAGGTTCTGACGGATATGTTCACCGACGGACACGAGACCAAGGTGAAAGAGAACCCGCTGAACGAGAACTTTGCCAAAAAGGAATTTCAGGCCCTTTGGAAAGAAATCAACCACAAATATGCCTACACGGTTTCTTTCAACAGCGCAGAGCTGGTGCAGAAGTCCGTGGATCACATCAACAACAAGCTGTTTGTGTCCGAGCTGCAGTATACCACAACGGTAGGCCGCCAGAAGGACGAAATGAACGAGCATGAACTGGAGCGCGGTGATTCTTTTGGTCGGGAACGCACCCGCACACAAACATTGCGACAGGCGCATTCCGGTCATCTGAAATATGACCTGGTAGGCAAAATCGCGCAAGGAACGGTACTCACTCGGCGGACGGTGGTGAATATCTTGAAAGGGCTGCGCGCGGACAAGTTCCAAATGTTCAAGAACAACCCGGAAGAATTCATCACAAAGGTGGTCCGGCTCATCAACGAGCAGAAGGCCAACACCATTGTTGACCACATAACCTACAACCAAATCGACGGTCAGTATGACAACACGATTTTCGTTGCGGAAAAGGGTGCCCACGATTTCGATAAGGCTTTCCGCGCCAATAAAGCGATTCAGGACTATGTATTTACGGACGGTATCGCCGAGGAAAGTACCGAACGCAAATTCGCCAAGGCCATGGACGCCGCAGAAGAAGTGTGTGTCTATGCCAAACTGCCCAAGGGCTTCCACATTCCCACCCCGGTGGGCAATTACTCCCCAGACTGGGCCATTGCTTTCCACGAGGGAACGGTGAAACACATCTTCTTTGTGGCAGAAACCAAAGGCAGTATGGAAAGTTTCGATCTGCGCCCTATCGAGAAGGCCAAAACCGATTGCGCCAAAAAGCTGTTCAATGAGATGTCCAATAGCAAAGTGCGGTATAGTGTCGTGAATGACTATCAGAATCTGTTGAATATAATGAATACACTGTAATATATACCAGAACATCGGGAGTGTTAGCTTTGAGGCTAAATCTCCCGATGGAATGAAAGCGCATGTGGATTCTAAATTTATGGCAATAAAATTCATCAAAAAGGAATGTCCATTTTGATGTAACCATTATAGGAAGAAGTACTATGGAAAATGGCACGAAGCTTAGAATTCTGTATTTATATCAACACCTGGTTCAACACACCGATGCGGAACATACACTATCAACCGCTGAGCTGATGAAGATCCTCAAAGAAGAGTATTCGCTGCAGGTATCCAGGAATACCATAAGTAATGACCTTAGGGTATAAAGAAATGCTGCAAAGTGCGCTTGCGGAAATGTGATATGCCTTGAGATTGGAGGGATTGATAGTGGGGGATAATTTGATAATATAATAATCGGTGTTATAACAAAATATATATTTGCGCTGCAGCTTTAAACACCCGCCAAGATATTTTGAGGATCGGTGAGTTACAAAAGAAATCGCGGATGCGTAATAAAAAACAGAACCCTCTGAATTTCCAGAGGGTTCTGTTTTTTATGTGCTTCACATATTACAAAGGGAGAAAATATATGAAGTGTTGTGCACAAGGCTCTCGCGGTATTGCTGTTCAAAAGCTGCTTTCATTGCCTTTCAGGCAGAAAATTACGCAGATATTCCACCGATTGCTGAATGGATGTGTGAGGATCCTCCCAGTAGATGGAGTCGTTGATCTCAAGATCGATGCAGCCACTATACCCGAAATGTTCCAGTGTACGGATATAGCCTTCGAGTTTTTTACGACCAAAGTTACCGGAACCAACAATTTCGTGATGACTGTCAGAATAATGAATCCACTGGATTTTGTTACCCAGTTGTTGGTAGAAGCTTTCTAGATTGTCTCCGGCTACCTCCATGGCGACCAGATCTACACAGGTCGCGAGCGCAGGGGAATCAACCTGGTGCAGCATCTGTTTCATGTCTTCCAGGTTCAACAACAGGTTGCTTTCATAGGGTTGCAGCTGTTCCAGCATTAGGGTAACGCCCATCCGTTCCGCACGTTGTGCCAACTGTTGGAGGCTATCTACCGTTCGTGCCCAGCCATCTTCCCGGTTTAAGTTACGGGGGTGACAGCCAGTATTTAAAAACAGTTTGTCCGTGCCGAATTCCAATGCGTCTTCCATGCTGGCTTCCATGTAATCCAGTGTTCGGTCCCGAAGAGCGCGGTCAGGAGAGCTGTAGCTGAAGGGGTAGCCTAAGGTTTCAGGCGTATAGATTACGACCTTCATTCCACGGTCCTCAATTTGCCGACGCAACTCCCGGATGCGGCGGGCAGCAGCGGGACCCCAGGGGTAGTCCAAGCGGCAAAAGTGGGGGCTTCCGCCCCATAAATCGATATTGTGGATGCCACATCGATCCATGGAATCCAAGAAATAATCGAAGGTGTACTGAACATACTGGACGCTCATGACGGCAAGCTGATCCAATGTGATGACAGACATGGTGCAACCTCTCCTTTTTCAAAATGAAATGAGTATCTTATAGGGAAGAACATACACTTTGGCGATGAAGAATAAAAAGGGTGGTCAGCAAGCAGCTAAGGCTGGTTAGAAGCATCAACGGTAGATTGCCATTGGTGAATCCTGCTACCAGATAGCCGACAATGCAACAGGCGCCTACCAATAGAGCGTAGGGCAGTTGGGTAGTCACATGTTCCAGATGATTGCAGCCAGCACCTGTACTGGACAAAATGGTTGTGTCTGAAATAGGAGAGCAGTGATCGCCAAAAACGCTTCCACCCAGAGTGGCCGACAGAGAAACGATGACCAGATTTGGGCTCAGAGTAGCTGCCACTGGAATGATAATGGGAATCAGGATTCCAAAGGTGCCCCAAGCAGTTCCGGTGGAAAAGCTCAGGAAGGCTGCTGCCACAAAAATCAGTGCGGGAAGAACTGCACCGGGAATGTTGCTGGCTGCCATGATGTTTTTTACAAATACATCTGTTTGCAGTAGGTCTCGGCAAACACCACTGATGGTCCAGGCAAGGACCAAAATCATGATGGCGGGAACCATGGCGGCGATCCCTTTGGTCACGCCGTCCATGAAGTCACGAAAGCGTATCAACCCACGGGGAACAAATTGCACAAAGGCACAAAGTAACGCTGCAAATCCACCCCAGGTGAGAGCCTGGCCAGCGTTACAGTTGCCCAACGCCGCGGGAAAGTTGCCGTAGAAGGCAGGGTCTGTCCCCCAAAAGCCACCGCTGTAAAGCATACTTAGGATCGAGCAAAGAATCAGCATGCCGATAGGGAGTAACATATCCCATACTCGACCCTGGCGGCTACCCTGAGGGAGTTCCTGAGCGGAAGAATTCACCACACCCAAGTCGCCCGTCTGTTCAGCACGGGCTTCTAGCTGGGCAATCCGACCAAAATCCAGGTGTGCAGAGCAAACAACGATTACGGTAACAATGGTCAACAGCGCATAGAGATTGTATGGAATAGTAGCACAGAATGCGGCAAAATCACTAGGGAAGGCGGCGGTATCCCGCAGATTGCTGCCCACAGCTGCTGCCCAGGAGGAAATGGGGGCGATAATGCAGACTGGGGCAGCAGTGCTGTCGATGATATAAGCCAGCTTCGCCCGGGAAACTCGGTGATGGTCAGTGACTGGCTGCATGACGGTGCCGACAGTAAGACAATTGAAGTAATCGTCGATGAAAATGAGGCAGCCCAACAACCCGGTGGCCAGCATAGCCGAGCGCTTGCTTTTCAGCTTGCGGCTGGCCCAGTTGCCGTAAGCAATGGAGCCACCAGCCATGGAGACGACGTGGACCAGGGCCCCCAGCAGACAACAGAACAGAATGATATATAGGTCCACAGTTTGTATTGTCATGTCGAACATGATCTGAATTGGTGCTACAACCGGATTTAGCTCCGCCATTACTGCATAAATAATCGTGCCGGACAAAATACCAATCAACAGAGAGGAGACAACTTCCTTGGTGAGCAGAGCCAGTACGATAGCCAGAACTGGAGGAAGAATGGAAAGTGCCCCCGCGTATACAGATGTCAAGGCTTATCCCTCCGTAGACCAGACGTCGTATACAACGGCGCCGTTCACCAAAGTGAGACAGACCTTGGCCTTACGGACCTCATCGATAGGCATCGCAAAGACGTTAGCGTCAAGAACGGCGATGTCTGCCTTATTGCCCGGCGCCAGTGTACCGGTGTCCCCTTCACGGTACATATCGTATGCGCCGCCGCTTGTCCAGGCCTGTAATACTTCGCTAACTGTCAGTGTGTTCTCCGGGTGGAAGGGCTCGCCACCTTCAGGAAATTTTCCGGTGACACTGTGATACAAGGACTGTGGGATGTCATCAATGACCAGAGGAAGATCGGTGCCACAGCACAGCAAGACGCCGCTGTCCGCCATTTTGCGCCGATTCCAGTAACCAGCCCCGCGCTCAGTGCCCAGCTTTTCCTCGATCATACCCACCTTGCCCGCACGGTCGGCGATGGATTGAATTTGAGGATAAAATTCGCAAATTACACCCAATTGGCCCATTCGTTCCAGGTCCTGTGGATCGCTGAATTCCGCTTCGGTAATGGCATGCCGGTTACACACCTTTCCTCGGGAATCTCGGCAGCATTTTTCGTAAATATCCAGCACGCGCGCCACAGCGGCGTCGCCCTGTGAGTTCAGCGAAAAACGGAAGCCTTCCGCGTCGGCCTGCAGCACCTCGCGCTCGATCAGTGCCCAGTCGATTTCTTGAGCACACTGTGTATCCGGTGCACAGCGATAAGGCTGTTTCAGATATCCACACATCTGGCTGATAGAGCCGTCAGTCATGCGGTTAAAGCCGGAAAATCGGACGAACTCACCCTGGAACCGCTGCCGCATCCGGCGTGCGTAATCCAGATTTGCGCCTTCTTTGACGGGCTGACTCATAAAGTGCACGCGCAGCGTCATAGCGTTGTCCCGTTCCAGTTGCTCCAGCACCTCCGGGAAGGTGCTGAAGGTATCATAGCCAATCTCCTTGACCGAGGTTACACCTTGACGGTTCAGCATCTGCATATAATGTTGGAACAACGGTTTGGAGAAGGCATGGTCGGCCAGAAACTCTTCCATCAGTCGCCAGAAGACCTCATTGCAGTCGGCGCTGTTGTCAAAGCCGTACCGCTGAATTGCTGCGCTATTGATCCAGAAAGTCTCAGCGCCTGCGGCAAACAGCACGGCGGGACGGTCCGGAAAAATACGGTCCAGATTCTGAGGTCCGCCGGTGACAATGGTCGGGTCCCAGCCATGCCCCCACACCGGTTTCTCAGGTGGAAGGCTGTTGGCATAGGTCAGTGCTATCTGACCGATCTGACTGCTGTCTGTAGCGGGGGAGAGGTCCACGCCAAGATAGTTCAGCGCCCATCCGGTAAAAAAGGTATGCGCGTCGGCAAAGCCGGGGCAGATGGTCCGGTTCCCCAGTTCGTACACGGTGGAGCCATGGGCCAATTCGGAGGGAAGATCTCCCTGTACAACCTGCAGAATACGCTCATCCCGGATAACCACATATCCGGAGAATGGTTCTGCGCCAGTCCCGTCGAAGATACAGTTGGATCTCAGCACGATCTGCGTATGTTCTGCCATACTTACGTCACTCCTTAGCATTTTGCTAACGGACGCTGGAATGAAGTGGTCAGCGTACCGCGCAATGTTTTGCAAGAAAATCCGAAGTGGTAAGCCCGGTGTGTTATGTATTTCAGGCGGTGTTGGTCCTGACACGCTGTCCTGAATTTGACCAAATGATAGCATGGGCATTCGGTCATTTCAAGGTGTTAAAATCATTTTTGGAGGATGACACAGAAAGGAAAAACGGAATCTTTCAGGCTGCCAAAAATTGGTCTGCTTTGGCCGATTTCAGATGAACCAACTCCTCGGGTCAGGACGAATGGAATTTCTTGACTTGGCTGGGAGTGGAAGTATATGATAATCGAAACTGGCAGTATCACTACTGCCGGAAAAGAAGGAAGGGGGGAGCCGACGGATGGTAATGAAAAAAGACGAGACGTCCCGACGAGCAAGTTGGAGCGGAATCGCTGAGCAGCTGGAATATTGGATTGAAAGTGGCAGGCTGCAGGCAGGCCAGCGCCTACCCAGTGAAGAGTCGTTGGCGAAGGAGCTTGGCTGCCACCGTGATACACTGCGTACGGCTATTCGATGTTTGGCGGGTGAGGGAAAGTTGACCCGTCGGAAGGGCAGCGGATTTACTGTGGCAATGCCACGTTTTCGGCGCAATCTCTATGATTTTGAACCTTTGTGGTATTTCCTGCAACAGAACCGACGTCAATTTACCAGCCGAGTAATCTCCATGGAAAGGCTCAAGCCTGTGCCACGAGTGGCGAGGCTCCTGAAACTGAACGAGGCGGGTGAGGCCTATCGACTTTGTCGGCTGCGTTTTCTGGATGGCACGCCGGCCATTTTGGAAACCACATATCTATCTGCGTTGCGGGTACGGGATCTGGAACGGTTTGATTTGGCTAAGAACAGCCTGTTTGAGATTATGGCTACAGAGTATGGGATTTATGCAGATTCCGGTAACCAGACGCTGAGTATTACTTATGCAGATGAGATGGAAGCCGAATTACTACAGATTCCGGTGTTGCAGCCGTTACTCCTGCTGCGGGGCGTAACACGGGATGACTATGGAATTCCTATCGAATCCTTTTCTGCGGTGATTCGCAACGACCAGTTCGGTTTCGAGGGGATTTTGCGGGCTGGGGAGCCAGATTCCCGGGAACTGGTCTGAGCGCGGAAGAAAAAGCACACCAGTTTTCTCTCTTTCCACGGAGAATACCTGATTTTTTTTGGTTAAGCTCGTGATTGACCCTCTAGTTTACCCGGCGCTATACTAATTTTCAGAAAAGTGGTTTGCAACGAAATGCGACTCATCTATTCGAAAATCAAGTATACGGGAGGTAACGAAACGATGCGAGCAGCAATGATTGGTGACAACTGTATCGACCACTACACGGAATACGTGGACCGACAGGGAAACGTGTTCCATGATCGCAAGTATCCCACGGGCAACGTGGTGGACACCGGGGTCAACCTGCAGAAATTGGGGATGAAGACCTCCATCATCAGCACTACCGGCAGCGATGAGAACGGGCAGTGGATGGTGAACACCCTGAAGGGCGAAGGTTTGGATGTGAGCCATCTGAAGGTGGGACAAGGCCCCACCGCCATCACCTACATGACGTTGAATGGCAATGACCGGGTACATGGAGATTACATCGAAGGAGTCCTGGAACATATCGTGTTTGATGAGGAGGACATCGCATTTGCTGCCGGGCATGATCTGGTGCACACCGCACTGTGGGGAAATGCCCAGGATGCACTGCCCAAGATCCGCAGTTGCAGCCAGGCGGTAATCAGTTTTGACTATGCGGATCGACTAGATCATCCTCTGGTGGAGAGTACACTTCCTTATGTGGACATCGGGTTTTATTCGTACCATAAACAGCGGGACGAATTCATCGAGGGCTATCTGAAGGACAAAGTGGATCGAGGCATGAAGGTCGCAGTGGCCACATTCGGGGAATTGGGCAGTCTGGCTTACGATGGCCGGCAGTTTGTCCAGTTTGGCGTGGTGCCGGCGGCTGAGGTGGTCAATACCGTGGGTGCGGGCGACAGCTTCATCGCCGGATTTTTGTATCAGTATATGAAGGGGGCAGCGCTGGAAGCTTGCCTGAAGCAGGGAGCGACGGTAGCTTCCAGTGTGGTGCAGGTTTTTGAACCTTGGGTCACAGACTGAGATACGCATTCATAGAGAACAAATTCATAACAGGAGGGTTTTGTCATGATGAAACTTGGTATGTTCACATCCGGTTACCAGCGCAACCCGTTGGAACATTGCTTCCAGGATGCAAAGGAATTCGGCTATGATTACATAGAGCTTTGGGGAGGGCGGCCTCACGCCTATGCACCGGATCTGAAAGCGGGCGATATCAACGAGGTGCGGCGTCTGATTGAGAAATATGAGATGCCGGTGCTGGGCTACACCCCGGAACACAATGCTTACCCCTACAACTACATGATTGGCAGCGAGGCCCAGCGGGAAGACGCGGTGGAATATCTGAAACTGTGCCTGGACATGGCCAAGGAGATGGGGGCGGAATATATGCTGACCAGCCCCGCCAACGGTGGGTATCTTGCCACCTACGACGAGTTATGGCCCCGTCTGGAAAAGACCATCCGGGAACTGGGAGAGCATGCGGCGAAGGTGGGGGTAAAGCTGACCGTGGAAGCGCTGACCCCGTATGAGTCAAACTTCTTTACCCGGGCCAACGATCTGGCCGAACTGTTCCGCCGGATCGACAACCCGTACGTGGTGGGCATGTGCGACGTGGTGCCGCCTTTTGTGCAGCATGAGAGCATCATGGCCTACTTTGACAAGCTGGGGGACAAGATGGATCATATGCACATCATTGACGGGGAACAGGGAACGGACAGCCATATCATGCCCGGTGAGGGAAGCATGCCTCTGCAGGAGATGTTCCACGAACTGGCTCGTATCGGTTACGACCGAACTGCCACACTGGAGCTGGTGCTGGGGTATATCAACGAACCCCGCATGTATGCTCGCCGAGCGGTGGAAAACGTGCGCGCTATGATGGCACATGCGGGTATGTGACCCGTCGAATCAACGGAAAGGATGTGAAGGACCTTTGTTTATCGATATTCATGTACATCCCGCATTTTTTGAACCCATCAACCAGGACGAGCAGCGAGAGGAACTGCGCCATCGGGAACTGGATATCCACCGCAACGGAACCGCCCCGCTGGAGCATATCTTCAACCAGATGCGCTGCGCCGGGCTGGACCGACTCTGCCTGTTGGGCCAGGATTACACCAGCACGGTGGGGGATACGCTGGTGAGCAATGAAGAGATCCATCAACTGGTTGGACTGGCGCCGGACCGCTTTATCGGATTTGCGGGAGCGGATCCGCTTGCACCGGGCGCGGTGGACCGGCTGGAGCATGCCTTTGCGGATTTGAAGCTGCGAGGCGTGAATCTTCATCCCGGCCGCCAGCATTTCTATCCTGCCGACGAGCGGTTGGAGCCGATCTATGCGCTGTGCGAACAGTATGACCGGCCGGTGATGTTCCATGCGGGCCTTTCCTGGGAGCCGGATACACTGACCAGGTATTGCCATCCTCTCTGCTTTGAGGAGGTGGCAGCCCGGCATCCCAAACTGCGCATCTGTCTGGGTCATTTTGCATGGCCCTGGGTGCGGGAGACTGCGATGTTGATGGTGAAGTATCCCAACGTGTACGCCGACACCGGTGCGCTTTATTTTGACTGTGCCCGGGAGTTTTATCAGCAGACCTTTACGCGGGATATCCCGGTCACCTGGATCGATCGATCTCTGCGCCACCAGGTCATGTTCGGGTCCAACAATCCCCGCTTTGAACAGATTCGCATGGCCCAGGCACTGGATCAGCTGGGGTTGCGGGACAGTACGCTGGAGCTGATTCGGGGTGGTAACGCCCTGGAGTTTTTGGGCGGTTCTCTGTAAGGGTGGAAAGGAGAAGGGGCAATGTATATCAAGCCAATCGTACTTTTGACCAAAACCTATAACGAGATGGATGTGATCACTCCTCAGGTGGAGCAGATCGTAAAGGAAAGCGGGATTCAGAACGGAATGGTTACCGTGCTGACCAAGCACACCACCACGGGAATTACGGTGAACGAGGCCCTGGAATGCCTGGAAAGCGATATTGCGCTGTTCCTGCAGCGGCAGGCGCCGGAGGATGCACCGTACAGCCATGCCCGCATGCTGCGGGATTACGGATCTACGGCCGGCAATCCCACCGGTCACCTGAAGGCGTATCTCACCGGAAATCATTGTCATTTCCCTCTGGTCGAGGGAGAAATGATTCGGGGCGGTGCGCAGGATATCTATTTCTGTGAGTTTGACGGTCCGGCGAAACGCACCATCCTGGTCATGATCCAAGAGTGAGCAGGCGTTAAAACAAAGCGGAAGCAAAAGGGCGGAGTTCAGAATGGATTTATTCCTTTCGAACCCCGCCCTTTTCTGTCGAAAAAGATCGACGGACGGCGAAGAAAGAAAGGGCTGAAAACGGAACGGAAAACAGGGTGGGGAAAAGTGTGTGGGAAAAATTCCCAAAAGCGGTATGCCTGTTTATTTATTAACGTACGGTTTGAGGATTCAAATGTTGGACTATCCACAAAGAGAAAATGAGATTTTCCTGCACAACGCCAAAATTTGGGCACTGTGCTTTTTATTTCGGGAATTATATTGATGGCGTTTGTTCATTATGCTAGAATAATTGGCGAAGTGGTATGAAAAACCCGATGTGTTATGTGATGAAAGCCAATTGCCCTCGAGTGGTCCCAACGGGGGCGGAATCATTCCGGCAGCAGCCGGGATATCGTTGTGTGAAAGGAGAATCAGCATGTCGAAACACGAAACAACGACTGCACCCAGCGCGGAGCTGGGACGCAAATTAGGACTGGGCGCTGTGATCGCATTGGGCGTCGGCACCACCGTTGGCTCCGGTATCTTCTCGTCTCTGTCTGAGGTGGCCAATGCCGCAGGAAGCAGCCTGTTCCTGGTGCTTGCCTTCCTGATCGGCGGTCTGCTTCAGGTACCTGCCAACTTCTGCTACGCAGAATTGGCTTCCGCATTCCCTGAGGATGGTGGTCAGTATGTTTACTTCCGTGAAGCCGGGTCCCGCCCGCTGGCCTTCCTGTGCGGCTGGATCAGCTTCTGGGCCACCGATCCCCCGTCCATCTCCATTATGGCGCTGGCGATCGTTAACTACCTGGCTTACTTCCTGCCCATGCACGGCATCGTGCTGAAGATCGTTGCTACGCTTTTCGTGCTGGTGTTCATGATGGTGCATCTGCGCAGTGTGGAGGGAGGCGGCAAGTTCCAGACCTTCATCACCGCCCTGAAAATTCTGCCCTTTGTACTGATTATGGGTGTAGGACTGTTCTTCATGAATGGGTCCACCCTGCTGTCGGCCACTCCTCTGGCGGGCACCACGGTCACCGGAATCACGGCGCTGCTGGCCGGTATCTCCGCCACCACTTGGTCTTTTGACGGCATGGGCGCTGCCTGCTACATGTCCGGCGAGATCAAAGAGCCCGAGAAGAATATGCCCCGTGGTCTGATTCTTACCGCGCTGATCGTTCTGGGCCTGTATGTGGGCCTGACCTTCGTAGCTTCCGGCCTGCTGAGCATCGATGAGCTGGCTTCTTCCGATGCGCCCATCGCGCTGCTGGCCTCCAAGATCCCCGTAATCGGCCAGGGCGCCGACGTGGTGGTTGCGATCATGGCCATCATCGTGGTGATCGGCTCTCTGTCCAGCTGCATCATGTTCCAGCCCCGCATCGAGTACGCGATGGCGCGTGACGGACTGTTCTTCAAGCAGTTTGGCCAGGTGCATCCCAAATACCAGACCCCCGCGTTCTCCATCGTTGTTCAGTGCATGGTGGCTATCGTTCTGATCTTCGCCTCCAGCCTGTCTGATCTTCTGGGTTACTTCACCG
The DNA here is from genome assembly GCF_964241245.1 of Allofournierella massiliensis. Classification (NCBI taxonomy): domain Bacteria; kingdom Bacillati; phylum Bacillota; class Clostridia; order Eubacteriales; family Oscillospiraceae; genus Allofournierella; species Allofournierella massiliensis. The sequence continues at coordinate 64,162 of NZ_CAXSWZ010000014.1, read as the reverse complement.
TGATCGCATTGCTGAAGAACTTCCTGACCTTCGGCACCATCTTTGTGCTGCGCCGCAAGGAGCATTACAAACCCACCTACAGAATGCCCGGCGGATACGCCATGCCGGTAATCGCCATGGTGATGACTGCCACGCTGATCTACTCCACCTTCATCTGGTCCGCGCTGCCCAGCATCATTGCTGCAGTGGTGGCGGTGGGCACCGGCCTGCCGGCTTACTACCTGATGGAGCGGCAGAACCAGAAAAAGCAAGGGAACGCCTGATCGTTTCCGCAAACCACAACAGTGAATCGGCCGACCGGCAATTGGATAAGGAAGACGGGATTCTATGGAACAGCAATTTCGCGCACGCCCGCGGGACCAGGCAACGGAACAGATTGAGTGCTATATTTTGCAGAACGATCTTGCACCGCATTCCAAGCTGCCCAGCGAACGGGATATGTGCAGCATGTGGCAAATGAATCGGACCACGCTGCGCAGCGCGATCCGCCGACTGATTGTAGAGGGCAAGGTGTACCACCGCAAGGGGGCGGGTACCTTTGTGGCGCCGCCCAAGCTGGAGCGGACGCTGCAGGATGTGAAGTCCTTCACCGATCAGGTTCTGCAGAACTACCGTAGCATGCAGACCCGGCCGCTGGACGTGCGAACGGCAGCGGCCCCCCGCTCGGTGGAAAGAAAGCTGGGGCTTGCGGAGCAAAGCCTGGTCTTCCAGCTGCGGAGACTGCGCTGTATCAACGGACAGCCGGTGACGATTGAGGCCAACTACCTTGATCCGGCAATCTGCCCGGGGATTGAGCAGTACGATTTTTCCAATGAATCCTTCTACAACGTGCTGGCACATTACGGCATTACGGTGGATCATGGTCACCAGACTATCGGTATCACTTACGCCACCGAAGGGGAAAGTGAACTGCTTGAGGTTCCGGTGGGGGCGCCGCTGTTCTATGTGTCCGGTATCTCGTTCGACAGCCAGAACAGGCCAATCGAAGTGTTCAAATCTGTCACGCACGCCGACAAGATCCGGTTTTCCAGCATCCTTACAACACAACCCAAAGAAAAGGTGGAACAGTTATGAAACTGGCAGCAGTTGGCAGCAATTGCATTGATTATTATAATAATGTGGAGGGCGGAACAGCCTATCCCGGCGGCGGCCCGGTGAACATGGCGGTTTACACGGTGCGCAACGGGGGCCAGGCCTCCTACATCGGGCCGGTGGGCGACGATGTGTATGGGCAGATTATGGCCGAAGCTATGACTCGCAAGGGTGTGGACACGAGTCATCTGCACGTGCTGCACGGTCATACGGCGGTTTCCCAGGTGACCCTGGTGGACGGTGAACGGGTATTCGGCGACTATGACGAGGGCGTGCTGGAGCAGTACACCCTGTCGTCGGAAGATATGGATTTCATCAGCACACATGACGTGGTGGTGTGCGACCTGTGGGGCAAGGTGGGCCGTTTCTTCGGCCAGCTCCAGCAGCGCGGGGTAAAAACCGCATTTGACTGTGCCACTCGTCCCGGAGACGCCGCTTGCGCGGAGGCAATCCCCTATACGGATTATCTGTTCTTTTCCTCGGATGACGGAGACACCGAAACCCTGCGTGAGCTGATGAAGGTGCTGCACAGACAGGGGCCCAAACTGGTGATTGCCATGCTGGGCGAGCAGGGAAGTCTGTGCTTTGATGGTCAGACCTTCCATTCCTTTGGGATTGTTCCCTGCCCCAATGTGGTGGATACGATGGGTGCGGGCGACAGCTACATCGCTGGTTTCCTGCATGGCCTGGTGGACGGATTGCCCATTGAGGCGTGCATGGAAAAGGGAGCCGCAACCTCCACAGAAACATTGCAATATTTCGGCGCGTGGCTGTAACCGGTCCCGCATAAGCCGAACAAGAAAGGACTCGACATGGAACACATCGGAACTGGACTTGTCTCTTTGCAGCTGCGGGAGATCATTCGCGCACAAATTGAGGAAGGGATATACCCTCCCGGCACGGCGATCCCACCGGAAAACGAACTGGCAGCCCAATATGATGTGAACCGTCTGACCGTGCGCACAGCCATTGGAGCCCTAGTGTACGAGGGACTGCTCAAGCGGGTGCAGGGCAAGGGCCTCTATGTGCTGGGGGAAAAGATGAACCGGGACCTGGACAATCTGGGCGGGTTTACGCAAACCATCCGGCAGAAAAACGCGGTGCCCTCCACCCGAATCCTCACCAAGGCGCTACGCCCGGCGGGAAACAAGTATGCGTTGGTCTTCGGGATTCAGCCGGAGGACTCCATCTATTACATCAAGCGTATCTGCTATGTGAGCGATGAGCCGGTTTCGTTGGAAGAGGTTTTCATTCCGCATTATGTGGTCCCGAAGCTGGAAGGAATCGATCTGTCCGTCTTTTCGTTGTATGAGGTTTATGATTTTTATCACGTGCGCCCCAAACAAGCGCGGCAAACGCTGGACCTGGCTGTGCTGGAAGCAAACGACGCGCGTCTGCTCGGCATTTCATGCGAGCAGGCCGTGATGCTGTTCGAGTGCACCAGCCAGGATGAAAACGGTCGGGTGATTGAGTTTTCGCGCAACTATACCCGGGGCGACAAGTGCAATTTTACCGTTCATTTTCAAAAATGAGCGTGCCCTGTGAAGGGAGGGCTTGTAATGGGGTTGTTCCGCGGGGAATTTTATTCCCAAAAGCTCCGCATGACCACCCAGCTGTATGTGATCTTCCCGGACCCCTCCAACGATGTAACTCCGCTGTGGACGGGGGAGCCCAGGGTTCTGTATCTGCTGCATGGCCTTGCGGCCAACGCCAGCGAATGGACCCGCTTTTCCAAAATTGAATACTATGCCAAAAAATACAATTTCATTGTGATCATGCCGGAGGTCCAGCGCAGTTTTTACTGCACGGCCCGGTACGGCCCGGACTATTTCGGGTATGTGGCCGACGAACTGAGTGAGTTGTGCAAAACCTGGTTTCGACTGCCCGAAGCAAGAGTCTCCACATTTATTGCGGGGGAAAGCATGGGCGGTTACGGGGCGGTCAAGGTGGCCCTGCGCAGGCCGGAGTGCTTTGCCGCCTGCGCAAGTCTGTCCGGCGTGATGGATTATGCCGCCATGGTGGAACGGGTCCGCAAAGGAGAGTGGCCGGATGTGCTGTCCCAGGAACTGGACGCCCTTCACGGAACGGGCATGCCGCCTGATCCGCAGGAGGACTTGTTTCAGCTGCTGAGGGACCGGGCCAACGACCCTGGGCGCCCCGGGCTGCTGCAGATCTGCGGCACGGAAGATTTTTTGTATGCAGACAACCTGCGCTTTCGGGATGCGGCCAGAGCGGCGGGATATGGACACACCTATCTGGAATGGGCCGGAGAGCATGCGTGGCCCTTCTGGGATGTGGCGATCCAGCGGGCGTTCCAGTATTTTTGCGGAATGGACCTGCAGACCAGCCCGATTTTCTGAGCCGGCGCTTGGCGGGAAAACTGTATGATAGTATGAAAGAGAAGGAGCATTTGTATTATGGTTACGACTTCTATGTGGAACGAACAGACCGGTGCGTGTCTGCGTAATTTTGATGAAAAAGAATCTCTGGACAGTGTAAATGGCGCACTGGCACTGCGTGGCCAGATTGAACAGATCATCGACCAGATCTGGGCCGATGGTTTCGACGGGATCTATTTTATTGGTATCGGTGGCACCTACGCCTCCAGCATGCAGGTGGAGGTCTATATGCGCGGACACTCCAAACTGCCGGTGTTCGTGGAGAATGCCGCCGAATTTTTGACCACGGGCAACCGTCGATTCACCGATCGCTCGGTGGTGATCCTCTCTTCGGTTTCCGGAAACACCAAGGAGATGGTACAGCTGGTGGACCGAGTGCATCAGATTGGCGGCAGGGTGTTCAGCTTTATCGACACGCCGGGCAGTGTGCTGACCCAGCCGGACAAGCAGGATTATCTGGTGGTCTATCCCAAGAACGAACAGCTGAAATTTTACATGGTAGCGAACTACCTGATATACAAAAACGGCGAGTTTGCGGACTATGACCGGTACAACCGGGAGATGGAGGCTCATCTGGCGCAGGTACTGGTGGATGTGGAAAAGGAGTCCGATGCCTGGGCCTACGATTACGCCAAGGCCTGTGTCGCGTTCCGGAACGAGCATCCGGACCTGCCGCGCTACTTCATTGGTTCCGGCAACCAGTATGGTGCCACCTATTCCTATGCCATGTGCTACTGGGAAGAGCAGATGTGGATTCGCACCAAGTCCATCTCCTGCCAGGAGTTCTTCCACGGCATGCAGGAGATTGTGGTGTGGGACACCCCCGTTACCCTGTTTATGGGCGAGGATGAGCAGCGTCCGCTGGCCGAACGGGTGGCGCGTTTCCTGCCCAAGGTGTGCGGCAATTATACCATCATCGATACCAAGGAGTTTGCGTTGAAGGGCATCAGCCCCGAATTCCGCGGCACGATTTCTCATCTGGTGATGCACGGTGTGAACAATCGCGTGGACGCTTACATGGAGCTGTTCCTGCGCCATCCGCTGTCGATACGCCGCTACTACCGCCAATTTGAGTATTGATCCATTTACAGCACGAGCCGCCGCAGCGATTCCTTGCATGAGTCGTTGCGGCGGCTCTTTTCAAAAAGGAGGATGCTAACCATGCTTTGGAGTGAAATCTTATTCGGCGTAAAAAAGCCCATCATCGCTATGCTGCATCTGGACCCACTGCCTGGCGATCCCCGCTTTCGTCCGAACACCGCGATGGAAGAGATTGTGGAACATGCCCGGGCGGACCTGCAGGCGCTGCAGGAGGGCGGCGTGGACGGGGTGCTGATCAGCAACGAGTTCAGCCTGCCCTATGAGCGACAGATGAACTTTGTGACCCCGGCGGCCATGGCCTATGTGGTGGGGCGGCTCAAGCAGGATCTGAGAGTCCCCTTTGGCGTGGACTGCATCTCGGATGGGCGCGCCACGATTGAGCTGGCCGCCGCGGTGGATGCAGACTTTGTGCGTGGGACCTTTTCCGGCGTGTATGTGGGAGATGGAGGCCTGTATAACAATGATTTTTCCAAATTGATGCGCCGGCGTGCGGAGCTGCATCTGCAGCAGCTTCGGATGCTGTATTTTATCAATCCGGAATCCGACCAAAACCTAGATAACAGGCCGTTGGCAGACATTGCTCGATCCACTATTTTCAAGGTCCATCCGGATGGATTATGTGTTTCAGCCAATGCGGCCGGACAAGATGTGGACGAGGAGCTGATTGCCAGTGTTAAACAGGCTGCGCCTCAAACGGTGATCCTGTGCAATACAGGATGTCGGCCAGATACCATTGCCCGTAAGCTGGCGGTGGCGGATGGAGCAGTAGTGGGAACCTATTTCAAGGAGGGCGGTAGACTGGAAAACGAACAGTTGGAGAATGTGCGGGTGTGCGCTGACCGGGTCAGGGAGCTGATGCAGGTAGTGTACCAGGTGCGAGCCAGATGAGGGGGCATAAAGATAGCAACAGAGTTCCGGCCCTGTTGGTTCTGGATCTGGATGGCACTACTTGCGATGACCAGGGGAACATCAGCAGGGAGAACCGGCGAGCGTTGCAATGGGTTCGTAGTCAGGGGAATATGGTCTGCTTTGCCACTGGTCGTCGAGAGGTGGACATGCTTCCACTGGGAGACGTGTCTGACTGCGCCGACTATCTGTTGCTGAACAACGGGGGTAAGCTAGTAGAGACCGGCAGTGGCCGGGTATTGTTCCGGGAACGAATTGATCCAGTGTCGGCTCGGCAGCTGGTGGAATTTTGCTTGCATCATGACTATCTGTTACATGTACTGGCTGGACCGTTATGGGCGGTGAATAAGGAAAATGACAGTCTGAGAGAGTATGCTGATCAGTTGGGGGGGTGGCCCAGCCGATTTCAACACTGTGATCAGTTGCCGCTGGATGACATCGAGGGCTTTACTGTGACCCAGGACTGGAAGCCCGTGTGGGAGTTTGTGCGGCGCAAGGGGCTTGCACTCAGTGTTACGCCAAGCGACCCTACCAGTGTAGACATCATGGCACCGGGAATCAGCAAATGGAACGGTATTTGTCGCCTGCTTTCGCTGCTGCCGGTTCAACCGTTCCGGATCATTGCTGTTGGGGATTACGATAACGACATTGAAATGATTAAGAACAGTGACATCGGTGTAGCAGTGGCCAACGCGCGGCCTCATGTCAAGGGGGCGGCAGATTATGTATCTCCTTTTTGCAATAATGAAGATACAGTGGCCCATATTGTTGCACATTTTTTCGAAGAAATTCAATGAACTGTGCGAATAGTTGTCAAGGAGGTTGAATTGCATGGATGCTACATATTTTATGGGAATTGATACGGGAACAAATTCCAGCAAAGGTGTGATCATTGATGAGGATTGCAATGTAGTGGCGTGTTGTTCTACTCAGCACACCATGACCAATCCGAAGCCGAACCACTTCGAACACGATGCCGAAAAAGATTGGTGGGGCGATTTCTGTCGTATCAGCCAAGGGCTATTGAAAAAATCCGGGATTGATCCGGTTCAGATCAAGGCAGTGGGGCTTAGCGCATTGGGAGCTGATTGCCTTCCAGTTGATGAACAGTGCCGTCCATTGCGCAAGGCCATTTTGTATGGCATTGATGCGCGAGCAGGAAAAGAGATTGAACAGTTGACCAGCCTGTATGGCCCAGAACAAATCCGCCGCTGGTATGGTCGTCCACTGTGCTCTAGCGATGTAATGCCCAAAATCCTGTGGATCAAAAATAACGAGCCAGAGGTGTATGCCAGAACTTACAAATTTTTAACTGGCTCCAGTTTTCTTGCGGCAAAGCTGACAGACAATTATGTGGTGGATCGTTTCTTGGGGCTGGCCAGTTTCAATCCGTTGTATGATCCGAAAACCTGGCGACCGGTCCCGGAACTGTGCGCGCCTGTTTGTCGGCCGGACCAGTTGGCGAAGGTACAGGAGGCAACGGATCTAGCGGGCTATGTGACCGAGGCTGCGGCCAAAGAGACAGGCCTGTCCCCGGGAACACCAGTGATCACGGGGACAGATGATTCCGGTGCTGAAGCTATCAGCGCCGGCGTGGTGGAGCCGGGCAAAATGATGATTCAGTTTGGTTCCTCCATCTATATGATTCTGGGTACCAGACACCTGGTGGACGACGAGCGGTTGTGGCGTGAGCAATTCATTGTGCCCGGACTGTGCGATATCTCCGCGGGTACGAACACTGGTGGCAGTTTGACCAAATGGTATAGAGATGAACTGTTCAGTGATGCATTGGAACAGGAGAAAAAGACGGGAATTGATGCCTATCAACTGATGCTGGAGGGAGTGGATCAGGTACCGCCAGGTTCGGACGGATTGATCACGCTACCCTATTTTGCGGGAGAACGCACACCGGTCAATGATCCGCTGGCATGTGGTATCTTGTTTGGACTCACGATCTCCCATACGCGTCGGCATTTATATCGCAGCGCGCTGGAAGGGGTAGCGTATTCCATTCAGCAGCAGCTACGCCTGATGGAAAGTCATGAGGATGTGTCCATCGATCAAATCTTTGCTGTGGGCGGCGGGGTGAACAATGCGCTGTGGATGCAGATTGTGGCGGATGTAACGGGCAGAGAGATCAACACGCCGGACGTCACAGTGGGAGCGAGTTACGGCGATGCCATGATGGCCGCAGTAGGAGTGAGACATCCGGGATTTGAGAATTTTTCTTGCTTGGCTCAGCATATCAAAACGGGAACAGTATATAAGCCTGATTTCAAAAAATATAAAATCTACCAGAAGTATCAGGCAATATATGATAAGCTCTATGACTCCACTTGCGAATTGATGCATATGATGACCCAAGAGCAATAATGAAGCGCTCTTTCTATGGTAATATCAACGCCTTTTTCGAAGGATATCTTGTCTGATGGACACAGAATACACTAACTAGCTTATCTGGGAGGCCAAGTAAATTGAAACATTCGGCGTATACATGCAAGCACTTCAGACCTGAAGCAGCAAGTGTTCCGCTAGTTACGTTTTGGAAGAAAGCTAAAGGCGTAGAGCGTCAAATTTAAAATGCGCACGTTGCTTTATCATCGGCGGATGCGGGGCAATTGATCAAAATTTTGTGCACCTGTGTTCCATTATCGGCGGAAGGAGTGAAAACCATGAGAGTCATGAGCGAAAAAATAATGGGATATATTATGTTATACGTTGATCAATATTTCTGCGATATGCATAGATTTCCCTCAATTGGGGAAATTGCTCAGGGAGTCGGCATTCCGCGAACGACTGCCTATCGCTATCTGGTAGAGATGGATAGACGCGAAATGATTGAATACGATGGAAAGTCTCGTAGGGTTATCGAAACAATACGTATTAATATCGCAGAAAGGAAGCGGAGCCATGCGAGTTATGAGCGAGGAAACGATGGCCGATATCATTTCATTTGTTAACCAATACTTCTGCGACAAACATACCATTCCTTCCGTTGGGAAAATTGCGCAGGGCGTTGGTATTCCTAGATCGACTGCCTACCGCTATCTGGTCGAAATGAACAATCGTGGAATGATTGAATACGATGGAAAAGCGCGAATGATACGTACGCCAATCATCAGGAAATTTGCTCCTGAGTCAGCGCCCTGTCCGTTTGTAGGGGCTATCCCGTGTGGATCTGCACAGATAAAGGAGGAAAATGTCAGAGAATATATTAGACTGCCAGTTTCTCTTTTCGGGAAAGGAAAGTTTTATATTCTGGAGGTTTCCGGTGATTCCATGGTTGATGCGGGCATTGATCCTGGCGATTTGGTTGTGGTCCGAACGGATTGTACCGCTGAGATTGGGGACATTGTTGTTGCTCTTACCGAGGACAATGAAAGTACTCTGAAGGTGTTTGGCGGTGTTGATGAGGAGACTAAGAATGCGATTCTTGAATACCGGAATCAGGCAAAGTATCCGAATCAGAAGATTTTCGCGAGCCAGCGGATTGTTCGGGGCATAGTAAAACATGTGATTAAGGCACTGGAGCAGGAATTGGAATGAGAAACAAAATAGAGCGCGGTTCGCAAAAACAAAAAACGGGATGTTCTCTGTTTTTTCAAAGGCCTGTGGGCTGCGCTCAGAGCAGCACGGGGCTTTGTGCTGCACGGTCCATCTGTCCGGCAGAATTCAGAAAACACATTTTGAGAATTGGTCGTAAACTAGAATTGCGTTTCTGCTGCAGAGATGCCCGGAAACGCCGGTTGCCAATCTGTGGGAAATGGGGTAGAATAAAGGCTGCAAAACAAACACAAGGAAGGAACTTCTTTTATGATAAAAGCAGTCATTTTTGATATGGATGGCCTGATGTTCGACACCGAGCGACTGTGGGATACCCTGTGGGAGCCGGCCTGCCAGGCGCTGAACCTGGCCATGCCGGCAAATCTTGAGGAATTCCTGGCCGGTGGCCGGGGCCTTGCGGGCACCAAGCTGAACGAACATATTCAAAAATATTTCCCCCAGATCGATCCGCAGGTGATTGTGGAGAAGGTGTGGGAGCTGGCGGAGGAACGGTTTGGACAGGGCGTGCCCTGCAAGCCGGGCCTTGAGGAGCTGCTTAAGACACTGGAAGAGAAAAAAATTCCCCGGATTGTGGCCAGCTCCAGCCCCCGGGCGTTGATTCTGAAAAACCTGGAAACCACCGGGATGAGCCGCTATTTCGAGCAGGTAGTCTGCGCTGCGGATGTGCGGTTCAGCAAGCCCGCTCCGGACATTTTTCTGGAAGCGGCCCGCCGCCTGGGCGTGGACATCCACAAATGCCTGGTTCTGGAGGACAGCTTCAACGGTGTGCGTGCCGGTCATGCAGCCGGAGCAGTGACGGTGATGGTGCCGGACATTGCCCAGCCGGATGAGGAGATCCGCGCACTGTACAACCGCTGCTGCCGGGATCTGCACGAGGTGCGCCAGCTGTAAAAAACAAAAAACACCGCCTGATCGGAACAAGCCGGTCGGGCGGTGTTTTTTGCTGTGTTTCAAAAAAATCGGGGAAGCTGCTTTTTAGAGAATGCAGCCCTGATTTTTGCCGGCGGCCTTGGCCTGATAAAGGGCCTGATCCGCCCGCTTGAAGGCAGTTTCCAGGCAGTCGCCGCTGTGGATGGGGCTGGCGCCAATGGAAATTCCGGTCCATGCGGGCTCCTCGCCGGCAACTTCGGCAGCGCGGGCAAGAAGGCGGCGCATCAGATCCTGCGCGTTCTGCTCCGTGCCCAGCCCGCAGCAGAGCAGTACAAATTCATCGCCGCCCATGCGGCAGACCAGATCCTGCGCACGCATGGTGCTGGTGAGAAGGCTGGCCACGCGCTTGAGCACATGGTTGCCCGCCAGATGACCGTGGGTGTCGTTGATGGCTTTGAAATCGTCCATATCCACCACGAAAATCCAGGCGCCGTGCTTGTCCAGATCGGTGTAGAAACTCTGCAGAGTGTTGAAATTGATCAGGCCGGTCAGGCTGTCCCGCTGAGCCAGCCGGGTCAGATACTCAATGGTTTCCCGGGAACGCTCAATCTGCTGGGTGAGCGTGCGGGGATAATATTCGCCGTCCAGCTGCTCCGGGTTAGGCACCGACTGATGCAGATGAATGACCTGCCATTCCTGCCCCACCTTTTTATACAGGAGGGAAAACCGGCTGTCCATATTGATGTGGATTCCGCTGCTTTCGCAGTCGGCGCCAATGTAAAGACCGCCGTACACCAGGCTGCATTGCTCATCCACCACCTGTTCGGTGCACCAGAAATCCCGAAAATGGAACTGCAGATCATTCTGATCTTGCAGATCTCTGCGCATGGCCTGAGAGAACTGCTCCAGATCCCGATAAATTTCGTGTTTGCCGGTGCCGATGATGGAGCAATCCGGGGCAATGCCGGTCAGCTCGTCAAAGGAGCCCGCGTTGCAGTCGGCCAGATAGGCCGCCCAGAGTTCTTTTGTGCGCTGGCAAAGATCCATGAGGTCCTCCTTGTTGATTTTTCAGGCAAATGCAGCTTTTTCGCAAATGGAAAGCGCGGGGAAATCTGACTGATTGCCCAAAAGGATACCATATAAAAAAGCAATGTCAATAAAACCGATAGGGAAAAGTAAGGAAAAAGAAACGCGGCGGAAATTACCGTCTCAGCCTGCGGGATAAAGGCGGTTCTGCTCCTGAAGATGAGCCGCAATCGCCCCGGCCAGGAACGCTTCCAGCCAGCTTTCCGGCGGCTGCTCCGGATCAGGCTGCGGGGTGGGGCAATGAAAGTGTATGGCCAGCTGCTCCAGAAGATGCAGGGCCCAGTCCTCCGCCTGCGGCCGGGTGAGCATTCCGGCGTGCAGCTGATCCACCAGATGAAGATACAGGGCGGTGGCAGCCACTGCAAAGGAATCCCGATCCAGCTTTGCCAGCGCCCGGTTGAAGGCGGTTTCATCTCCGGGCAGTTTGTCCGGGCAGCGGGCGCGCAGGCTTCGGGCGGTAATGCCGAACCGCTGCAGCCGGCGCAGCAGGCTGTGCTGAAATTCCGGGCACAGGCCGGTCTGCCGGAACAGCGCCTCGGCGGTTGCCTGGCTTACTGCCTGCGCCGCCAGCTCCCCAAGCTTGAAATGCTTGCCGCCATTCAGCAGGCAGGAGGTGTCGTCTGAGCCGTCGCAAACAATCACCACGCCGTCGGTGCCGGTGCCGGTGGCCAGCCGGGAGGAAACGCTGCTGCCCTGCATCAGATCCCGCAGCAAAGCGGTTTTCGCTTCGGTGGCGGTGAGTACCAGCTCCACCATGGCCCCGGGGGAAAGCGCCTGCCCGGTGATGAGAAAGATGTTGATGGTTCCCGCCGGCACCGGGCAGGGTTTGCCAGCCGCTTCGGTGAGTGTGGCAGGGTCTCCGGCACACAGGGCGTTCACGTCCGCTCCGGCGGAAACTGCCGCCGTGACCCAGAGCTCCTGCCACCGGCGGGTGACCAGCACCATGTTGTCCAGATTGACTGCGGTATCCAGCCCGGCAGTGTGCTCCGGGTTTAGCCCAAGGCGCAGGGCCACCGCCTTCTGATGCTCCTGCAGGGTGTTTCCCTCCATGGGCTGGCACACCCCGGCGGGGCCGCAGTCGCAGTAGTTGAACACGGACTCCAGATCCCGGCGCAGGCCGCCGCCGTTGGCCGCAGTGGAAAGCACCGCACGGGGGCCGGAAAAGGTGAGGATCGCGGCCTGCTCGGTGCATACAAGCCGGTCACCGTTCAAAAGGGAAAAACAGCGTTTCATGGGTTCCTCCGTGATGGGGTGAAAAAGGCCCCCCGGCTTGACCGGGGGGCCGATGGGAAAACGATTATTTCAGGCCAAGAGGAGTGATGGCGCAGTAATCCTCGATGGTGCCGCGCTTTTTGAAGCACTCCAGAATCTGCTTGCCCACCGGGTGCAGCTCCTCCACGTCGAAGGCCTCCAGTTCCTTGGCAAAGAAGTCGTACAGGATCTGGGCGCCCTTCTCGTAGCCATCCATGCCCATCTGCTCCTGGGTTTCGGGATGCAGGAAGGCGGAACGGATGTCCTGGCCGTCCACCTTCATCTCCTTCATGCAGTAACCCAGCAGGGCGCAGGGAGCGGGAGACAGGCGTTCCATCTTCATGTTCACGCCGCCGCGACGGGCCAGATACTCACGGCTGATCCACTCGGCCGCGAAGCCGATACGGTATACGCCAATGTGCTGGTTGGGGATCAGAACGTACTTGGTGTTGGGGCAGGCCAGAATCTGCTCCAGCAGCAGGTTTGCCTGACGCACCCGCAGACCGGTGGCAAAGGGCCAGTAGGAGCCCACGCCTTCGCTGGCCAGCGGGGCGTTGCCGCTGATGCTGGGGTTCTTGAAGCCGCGGGGGGCCACCAGACGCCACAGCCAGGCCAGAGCGGGCGGGATGATGTGCATCAGGCCCATGATGCCGTAGTCCGGGTGAGCGGCGCTGGAGGGCGGCATGCGCACGCCGAAGCTGCGCACATCCACCTCAACCGGCTTATCCACAATGTTGTCCACCATTTTGCGGGGCACAATCACGCGGGGGTTGGGGCAGGGCTTGCCGGTGGAGTCCATGGTGTGTTCCCACACAAGGCAGGTGGAACCGGGAACGCCCTCGATGTTGAAGAATACCAGCGGTTTTTTGCTGTGGATGGTGATGCGCTCGTACATGGGATCGGAGCCGTATTCGGTGATGCCGTCCACACGCAGGAACCAGCCGTCCTCACCGTCGTACAGGGCCAGCTTGCCGCTGCCGGTCTGGAAGGAGGGATGGCAGATGGCCATATCATCGGTAACCGGATAGATGGTACAGGTATCGCTCATGTGCAGGTAGTCCCGGTCGCCGGTTTCCAGATTGGTGCCCAGCAGCACGCGGCCGTCCGGCACACGGTGCACATCCTGCAGCAGCTCGCTCTTGCCGCCGCCGGAAGCGCCCTCGTGCATCATGACCATCTCATTTTCGTATGGTGTCACGATCTTGGCGGCGGAGGCGTGGGCGGTAACCCAGCCCTCCTGCTCGCCGATGTCCAGCAGAACGCTGTAAATACCCTTCTTGGCGGAGGGGCCGGGATACAGGTTGTAGGCAAAGACCTCGTGGCGGTCGTCCAGCCGGTTGTGTACGCACACCTGCTTGCCGTCGAAGTGAGTGTGACGGAAGGGAGGAGCCACATACACGATGGCACGGGGCTTGAAGTTGTGAATGTCCTTGGCGCAGACGAAGGCCTGCAGCTGAGACAGCGCAAACGCAAAGAAAGCCGCGTTACGGGGGCAGACCAGCAGGGCCTGATAGCCGTATTCATAGCCGCCGGCCATGAAGGGCACCAGGATCAGCTCCTGACGGGCCAGCCACTTGTAAGTATCCACCTTCAGGGTGTTGAAGTCGTAGCCGTAAACGTCCTTGAAGCGGGGCTTGTCGGTGGGCTTGTCGTCACCGATGCGCATGCAGTCCGGGTCGCGGCGGCGCATGTAGTCCTCCACATAGTTGACCACTGCACCGTTCTTGCAGCGAACCACGTCGGCCTCCTTCACAAGAGTGCCGTTTACATCGTAGGAAACGTCGATCTGCTTGGTGCTGCCGTTGCCAAAGATCAGATCATACAGCATCTCCTCCGTTTTGGGGATAATGATGCTGGGGCTGTTGTTCAAAATCATTTCCAAATCGCGCGGAAGCACGAATTCTTCCAGTAATACATTCATGCGAATCTCGAACCCCTCTCTCTTGTTTCGTACCGGTTCGTTAAAAAACCTATATTAATAGGGTAACAAATTAAAATAGATCTTGTCAACCAAAGGAAAAGCCCCGCGCATTGGGGCTGCTTTGCGAAAAAAGCCCGCAAAAGCCCTTGAGGACCGGTTTTTTTGCTGCTTTCCCCTATTATACTATGAAAATGTTGGGTAATATATGAATAAAACTTTAATTTCATAAAAAAGCAGAGCCGGGATCTGCTGCATGGTTAATAAACAAAAGAGGAAATGCGTAAAGACGTACTTTTTGAAACGAAAAGCGCACGCGGAATGATGCTTTTAAAGTGTGACCTTTGACGGAAAAAGCGAAGGGGGGGCTGGTGCAACTTTCATAAAAAACAGACGTTGTTTTTTTAACGATTGCCAGTAGAATTTGTTCGAAAAACAGTGGTATAATGACGCCAGAACGGTTGCGCGGGCCTGACCTGCGCGGATCAAAAAGGAGAGAGTGACTATGGCAAATGTGATTGGCAGCCCCTCCCGCTATGTGCAGGGGCGCGGAGAGCTGGCTCATCTGTATGAGCATTGCGAGAAATACGGCAAAGATCTGTTCGTGCTGGTAAGTGCATCCGGCAAAAAGCGCGTGGAGGGCAAGATCGCCCAGAGCGTGGAAGGCACCGGCGCAAAGGTTGTTTACGAGATCTTCAACGGCGAGTGCAGCCAGAAGGAGATCGACCGGGTGGTCGAGGCCTTTAAGGCTTCCGGTTGCAGCGTGGTGGTTGGCATTGGCGGCGGTAAGATCCACGACACCGCCAAGGCGGCTGCCTACTATGCAGGCGCTCCGGTGGTCATCGTGCCCACCATCGCCTCCACCGACGCACCCTGCAGCGCCCTGTCTGTGATCTACACCGATGAGGGTGTGTTCGACCGGTACCTGTTCCTGCCCGCCAACCCCACCGTGGTTCTGGTGGATACCGACATTGTGGCCGCGGCTCCCGCCCGCCTGCTGGTGTCCGGCATGGGCGACGCACTGGCCACCTACTTTGAGGCCCGGGCCTGCCAGGCCTCCGGTGCATCCAACTGTGTGGGCGGCAAGGTGACGCTGGCTGCCATGAGCCTGGCCCGTCTGTGCTACGAGACCCTGCTGGCCGACGGCCTGAAGGCCAAGCTGGCAGTGGAGCGCCACGTCTGCACCAAGGCGGTGGAGAACGTGATCGAGGCCAACACCTATCTGTCCGGCGTGGGCTTCGAGAGCGGCGGCCTGGCGGGCGCGCATGCCATCCACAACGGCCTGACCGCCATCCCCGAGACCCACAGCCTGTACCACGGCGAGAAGGTGGCCTTCGGCACGCTGGTTCAGCTGGTGCTG
Organism: Allofournierella massiliensis; assembly: GCF_964241245.1. NCBI lineage: Bacteria > Bacillati > Bacillota > Clostridia > Eubacteriales > Oscillospiraceae > Allofournierella > Allofournierella massiliensis. Next base: position 48,615 of record NZ_CAXSWZ010000014.1, on the reverse strand, counting down.
GAAAACGCCCCGCTGGAGGAGCTGGAAGAGGTGCTGGAGTTCTGCACCGAAGTGGGCCTGCCCACCACGCTGGCCGATTTGGGTGTGGAGAATCCCACCCAGGAGCAGCTGATGGAGGTTGCAAAGCTGGCCTGCGCCGACGCCGACACCCTGCACAACATGCCCTTCCCGGTGGACGCCGACAGCGTATACGCAGCCATTCTGGCGGCGGACGAGCTGGGCAAATACTACACCGACTGCTGAGCAAAATACGATTTTACGGCGGCTTTCCTGTTTTGGGGAAGCCGCTTTTCGTTTGTTCAGGGCGGAATCCGGAAAGCATTGTGCAACAATGTCACTTGACAAACAGGAATTATTCCTATATACTCCGGGCAAAGGAAGAACACGGCGGGCAAAACGGCCCGCAGAACGGAGGAAACAATGACAAAAGCCTTGCTGTGGGCGGCGCTGGGAACAGGCATAACCTTCGGCATGACCAGCCTGGGGTCGGCCATGGTGTTCCTGATTCGAAAAAAGACGAGCGAGGGGATGCAGCGCATCTTTCTGGGCTTTGCAGCCGGTGTAATGATTGCGGCTTCGGTGTGGAGCCTGCTGATTCCGGCCATTGAACAGGCGGAGGCGGCGGGCCAGATCGGCTGGATTCCGGCGGCAGGCGGCTTTGTGCTGGGCGCGGCCTTTCTGATGCTGATGGACGGGCTGCTGCCCCACCTGCACGCGGGTTCGGCCCAGCCGGAGGGCCTGCACTCCAACTGGCGGCGCACTACTCTGCTGGTGCTGGCGGTGACCCTGCACAACATCCCGGAGGGCATGGCGGTGGGCCTGTCCTTCGCGCTGGCGGCTCAGCAGAGCGGGGCGCAGGCGGCGCTTACCGGAGCCATGGCGCTGGCCATCGGCATCGGCATCCAGAACTTTCCCGAAGGTGCGGCCATCTCGCTGCCCCTGCATCAGGAGGGCATGAGCCGTGGCAGGGCCTTTGTGTACGGCAGCCTTTCCGGAATTGTGGAACCCATCTTCGGCATTCTGGTGGTGCTGCTGGCGGGCTTCATCGGGCCCTTCATGCCCTGGCTGCTGGCCTTTGCAGCAGGCGCCATGATCTATGTGGTGGTGGAGGAGCTGATCCCGCAGGCTCATCTGGGTGAGCACTCCAACGTGGGCACGCTGGGTGTGATGGCCGGTTTTCTGGTGATGATGATTCTGGACGTGGCACTGGGATAAACAAAAACGGAGCGATGGGTTCATCGCTCCGTTTCTTTATGTGTTCAGAATGCCGCTGCGCAGCTGGTCGCAGATCTCCAGTGCGTCCAGCAGATGATAGGGATCTGTGGTGTGGTCACCGGGTGCACCGGTGGTGACCAGAATGTATTCCCGGCCGTCCACCTCCATCAGGCTGGCCAGGCACAGCCCCGCCTGACTGGTATAGCCTGTTTTGCCGCCCAGCAGCTCGCTGCCCTGCCCGGGCAGATTGTCCAGCAGGGCGAACATGGAGCTGTACATGGTGAAGCCCTGGGGATGCTGGGCGGTGGGGGATGTGGTGTAACTGCGGGAGGTGAACACCTGACGGAAGGTTTCATTGTTCAGCGCCGCATCCAGCAGCTGGGCAAGATCTGCCGCCGATGCGTAATGGTCCGGGTCATGCAGGCCGGTGCAGTTTGCAAACCGGGTATTTTCCAGCCCAAGCTCTTTGGCTCGCCGGTTCATCTGCTCCACAAAGGCAGATTCACTGCTGCTGACCTGCCGGGCAAGGGTCAGGCAGCACTCCGCACCGGAGGGCAGCATTGCGCCGTAGAGCAGATCCCGAAGGGGAACGGTTTCGCTTGGGGAAAAACCGGCCAGCGAGGCATTCTCGGCCCAGAGATCATTGAAAATTTCAGCGGGAACGGTCACCATCTGATCCAGATCCGGCAGGCTTTCGATGGCCAGCAGCACCGTCATGATCTTGGTGAGCGAAGCGGGAGGGGCTTGCTCCTGCATGGCCTGCCCGGCAAGAAACCTGCCGCTGGAACGATCCAGCAGGGCGACCCGCGGGCTGAAAAACCCGTTCAAAGAGGGCACGGTGGAGGAAGGGGAAGAGGCAGGAGCAGACGCACCGGATTCGTCGCCGGCAAGAGATTTGAACCCTGCCAGTGCCGCGAAGAGCAGCAGGGCCAGCAGCCACAAAGCCAGCGGGCCGCGGCGGCTGCGGCGCCGGCGCCTTGCCCGGCGGCGGGGAGCAGGGGAAACACGGCGTGCCGCCGCGGGCTGGCATACCGGGCAGCGGGGGCGCATGGTGCGCGGAGTGGTCATAACAAGCATCGGCCTTTCTTTGCCGGGTAGCGGAAAATGCGCTTCGTCGCCCGGCGTGGTATTGGATGCTTCTGTTATAACAAAAAACGGCCGCAGGTGTTTTGCGGCCGGCTTTCAGTTTCCATACAATTTTCTTACGGCAAAAAAATTCCCGAAAAGCGGTGCGATGGACACCGCTTTTCGGGGGTTTGTGAACAGGACAGGTCAGTTTTTCACCGTTCCCATGCGGGAATGTGGAAAACTTCGTGGAAAGGCTGTGGAAAATTACTTTTTCATGCCGGCCTCGGCCACCTTCATCATGATGGCGCATTCCATCCGTTTGCGGAACAGCTCGCAGCCGTACTCGTAAACGCCGGTGATGCTGCCGGTGGCGTGGTAGGCGTTGGCCGCGCAGCCGCCGGAGCAGTACAGCTTTGCCCAGCAGTCCTTGCAGCCGGGGCGGGCGTAGGCGTTGCACAGCTTGAACTCATCCCGCAGGGCGGTGTTGGTCACGCCGTCCCACACGTTGCCCATGCTGTATTTCGGGTCGCCCACGAACTGATGGCAGGGGAACAGCTCGCCCCAGGGGGTCACGGCCAGATACTCGGTGCCGCTGCCGCAGCCGGAGATGCGCTTGTAGATGCAGGGGCCGTGGTTCAGGTCGATCATGTAGTGGTAGAAGGTGAAGCCCTTGCCCTCGCTCTCGCGGCGCAGCATCTCCTTGGCCAGGATCTCATACTGCTCCATGATCTTGGGCAGGTCCTCCTCGGTGAGGGCGTAGGGGTCGCCGGGGGCGCAGACCACCGGCTCCATGCTCAGCTGGTCAAAGCCCAGATCGGCCAGATGGAAGATGTCGTTGGTGAAGTCCACGTTGTTGTGGGTGAAGGTGCCGCGCACATAGTATTCCTTATTGCCGCGGGCCTTGGCGAACTTCTGGAACTTGGGCACGATGGTGTCGTAGCTGCCCTGACCGGCGTAGTTCTTGCGCAGCCGGTCGTGGACTTCCTTTCGGCCGTCGATGCTCATGACCACGTTGTTCATTTCCTTATTGGCGAACTCGATCACCTCGTCGTCCACCAGAACGCCGTTGGTGGTCAGGGTGAAGCGGAACTTCTTGTTGTTGGGCTCCTCCAGACTGCGGCCGTAGGCCACCAGCTGCTTGACCACGTCCCAGTTCATCAGGGGCTCACCGCCGAAGAAGTCCACTTCCAGATTCCGGCGCTTGCCGCTGTTGGCCACCAGGAAGTCCAGCGCCTGCTTGCCCACCTCGAAGCTCATCAGGGCACGCTCGCCGTGGTAGTTGCCCTGGCTGGCGAAGCAGTATTCGCAGTTCAGGTTGCAGGTGTGGGCCACATGCAGGCACATGGCCTTCACTTCGGTCACGCGCTTTTTGAAATCGAAGGCCATGTCGCCGTAGATGTCCTTGGCGAACAGCTTGCCGGCCTTCTCCAGCTCGGCAATATCAGCCAGGCACTGGCGCAGGTCGGCCCCGGTCACGTCCTCGCGGTCGGCGTATTTTTCCAGCATCCTGGCCACGATCTCGTCGGCGGGGGTGGTTTCGTACAGGCCGATCACGTCGTAGGCCACCTCGTCCACCACATGGACGGAGCCGCTGAATACATCCAGCACGATGTTGTATCCGTTGAGTTTATACTGATGGATCATGAAACGAAGGTTCCTTTCTGTAAATGAATCAATCAAAGAATAAGAATCTATTCAAAAATCCGGCGGGCAGCAGGCCCGACTGGATGAAAACGCAAAAAATACCGCCTGCGCAGGATCGGCAGGCGGTATGCTGCAAGGCAAGAATTACTTCTCGTCGTTCTTATGCTCGCACATCTGGTTAGCAACACCGCAGGAGGTTTTGCAGGCAGACTGGCAGGAAGTCTGGCATTCGCCGCAGCCGCCGGTCTGTACGCTCTTGGCCAGGTCGCGGGTCTCGAGAGTCTGAATCCGGTTCATCGATACGTCCCCCTTTCTATACCATAAATTTCCGGGAACCGGGCGGGAATGCCCGGTGCTTAAGAAACCTATAGAAACTTGCGTTTATTATACAATGGAAGCGGCCTTTTCGTCAATACCTACTTTGGCAGCCCCGGCGGGAGCCAGCAGGGTGAACAGGGCGCAGGGGATAAAGTAGGCAAAGGGCAGCAGGTAGCGGATCTGCATATAGCTGGGCGCACCCAGAACCAGCCCGAACCACACCAGATACAGCGGCAGATAGGCCAGCAGCAGCCGGGCGCGGCGGCGCAGCAGCTGCACCACACCGCACAAAAGCAGGCCCCAGGCCATGAGCGCCGGCGGGAAGAACACCGCCCGGGCTTCCAGCTCGTCCCGCAGGCCGGCCCAGCCGGTGAGCCCCAGCACGATGTCCTTGCTGGTGATGCCGAAGGCCCCGTTGCTGCCCTCGTAGGGGAAGGAATAGCTGCCGCCGTCAAACCGGGGGCTCACATAGCCCGCAATCTCGGCCAGCCAGGCCTTCAGGTAGCCCTGCCAGTGGCCGGGCAGCAGCTGCGCCCACACCGAGAGCAGATCCAGCTTGCCCTGCAGAGTGCCAAAATGCTCGGCGTTGAACTCGGAACTGGTTTTCACCGGGTCCACGGTGATGGGGCTGTAATTCTGGGCCATGGCCTCCACCGGGATCACCCGGGCGATGGTCTCGGCCTGCTGAGGGCTGAAGGCCTCCGGCTCGGAGGAGGCTACATAGGCCAGCTGCTGCAGCGGTACGGCCCAGGCCTCGGCGGTCATGGTGCTCTGCAGCCCCAGCGCGGTGTAAACCGGGCCGGTGACCAGCTTCACGGCGATCAGCACCGGCAGCATCACGGTGAGGATGCGGCGGCGGGCCGGGCGCAGCGCACACAGCACAAGGCAGACCACCGCCGCGATGGGCCAGCCGTTGCCCCGCAGAAAGCACAAAAGCAGGGTGAGGACAACAAAATGAATCATCGGGCCCTTTTGCCGCAGATTCTCCGCCCGGCAGCGGGCGGTGTCGAACAGGAACAGGCAGTAGAGCAGCAGCACCCCGTTGAACAGCGGATCCTTCCAGACCACAAGGCTCTGGAAGGCGTACATGGTGCAGCCGCCAAAGAGCGCGAAGCCCAGGCCGACGGCCAGAAGCCCCGCTCCCCGCCGCCGCATCCATACCAGACTGTATGCCAGCATGGCGGCCACGGCGGTCATCTGCAAAAAGCCGAAGAGATAGGCCCCCAGTTCGATCAGCCCCAGCTTGTAAAAGGGCCAGAGAATCAGCCGGAGCAGCAGCGTGTAAAGGATGGGGTGGGCGTCGTTCAGGCCGCCCTCCAGCGCCTGCTCCAGAAGGGAAACGGAGTCCACATCCAGCCGCACCGGGCCCCAGCACAAAAACACCGGCAGCCACAAAAGAAGAATCACGCCGGTGTACAGCGCCAGCTGACGCCACAGCGGCCCGGCGGGCACCGTGGGCACTTCCACCGTAGGCAGATGGGTGAGAAACCGGCACAGCCCCAGCAAGATGGGGAAGAGCAGCGCGCTGAGAATCACCCAGAACAGCAGAAAGGAAAGGTCAAACTGCATGGTGCCGGCCACTGCGTTCTGGCCCAGGGTGAAAAAGCAGAACGCCGCGCCCAAGGCCCCGCAGGCAAGACCTTCCCGCCGGCCGGGCTTCTGGCACAGGCCGCGCACGACGCACACAAAGCAGACGCCCCAGAACAAACAGAAGGCGGGCGGGGCCCACACCTGACAGGCCCAGAGCAGGAACAGTGCACAGAAAAGACCGCTCACCGCCCCGGCGGCAGGTACCAGACGGCGGTGACGGCGCAGAAAGGCTTCCGCGTTGGAAAAGCTGGATAACATTCGATCAGCCTCCTTTGATCAGATTCGGTTCATCCGGCAGCACCCGCAGTACGCGGGGCATGCCGCCGCCGGTACTGTGCAGCCGAACGCCCTGCCGGGTCAGTCGGGCGCAGCAGGAAAGGAATGTGCGATCCACCCGTTCGCCGGGCACGATCAGAGGAATGCCCGGCGGATAAGCCCACACATATTCCGCGCACACCCGGCCTTCGCAATCGGCCAGCGGCGTTTCCTCTCCGGGGCGTTCCAGCGCCACGCTCACCGGAAGGACAGAGGGCGGCAGCGGCAGCGGCTTGGCGGCAGGGGGCATCGGGCAGGCGGCCAGGCTCTGGTCGATGACCATCAGTGCCCGGGCCAGACGCAGCAGGGTTTCCTCGGTATCGCCCAGGCCGGTCATGGCAATGGCCCAGTCGCCGCTGGCCATCTCCAGCTCAATGGCGAATTCCTCCCGCAGCCGGGCCATCAGCCCCGGGCCAGTGAGGGCGGTGCCCCGGGTGGAGATTACCAGCTTGCCCGGGTCGTGGGCATAAAGAGCGGGGTGCTGTTCCGGCGTGTCTGCCCCGTGGCAGAGCACCCGCAGCCGGGTCAGGCCGGCGATGGCCCGGTCAAAGGCGGCCAGCGCCGCCTGCCAGCGGGCAAACAATTCGTCGCCCCGATGTTCCAGAAGATCCACGCAGCCATCCATGCTGGCCATCAGCAGGTAGGAGGGGCTGCTGGTTTCAAAGATGCCCAGCTGGCGTTCCAGCGCCTCGGCCGAAACCAGATTCCCCTGCTGGTGCAGGATGCCGGTCTGGGTCAGGCTGGGCAGGGTTTTGTGCAGGCTCTGCACCACCACATCCGCACCGGAGGCTACCGCTCCGGCGGGCCAGCCGGGGGCAAGGCCCAGATGGGCCCCGTGGGCTTCGTCCACCAGCACCGGCACGCCCGCCCCATGGGCGGCGGCGCAGATGGCGGCAAGATCGCTGATCACGCCCTCATAGGTGGGGCTGGTGAGCACCAGCAGTTTTGCGTCCGGATGGGCGGCCAGCGCTGCGCGTACCTGCTCCGGCGTGATGGAGGCCAGCACCCCGAAGGCTTCGTCCACCGGCGGGGCCATCCAGACCGGCACCGCGCCGCACAGCTCCAGCGCATGGTACACGGACTTGTGGCAGCCGCGGCTCAGAATCACCTTGCCGCCCCGGCCTGCCGCCGCCCGGATACCGGCCAGAATGCCGCAGGTGCTGCCGTTCACCAGATAAAAGCTGTTTGCGGCACCCCACAGCCGGGCGGCCCGGTTCATGGAGTCTTTCAAAATACCCTCGGCTTCGTGCAGATCGTCGAAGCCGTGAATCTCGGTAATATCCCAGGCCGCGCCCAGTGCGGCCAGACAGGGGGCCAGAGCGGTGTTCCGCTTGTGGCCGGGCATGTGCATGGGAGCAGGGCCGTCGGTGCTGTGCCGGGCCAGTGCTTCCAGAAGCGGGGGAAATGAATCAGACATTGGGATTGCTCCTTTAAACTTTAAAGCGGTATCCCGGCGGGAAAGACCGCCACATTTTTTCACTTTATCATACCACACTTACCCCGGCAGCGCAAAAAAAGAAGGGATATGTACGATGCAGCGGGAAACCGCCCGGTTTTATGGTATAATAATCAAAACGAGTATCAAAACGGGGCGTCCTATCATGGGCGCCCCCGGATGAAATGAGGAATTTACAATGAAAAATTTCCGCAAGACCTTTTCCATCTCTTCGGTGGCGTTTATTCTGGTGGGCCTGGCACTGCTGCTCTGGCCGGATATTTCGCTCCGGCTGGTGTGCGGCCTGTTTGGCCTGGTAATCCTGCTGAAGGGCGTGAGCAGCATCTATACCTTCCTGCGGGCAGAGGTGCGGGGCTTCTTCAGCTACTTCGGCTGGCTGTTCGGCGCGGCCGCGGTGGCGTTGGGCATCTTTTTGCTGATCCGGCCCCAGACCGTAGTTTCCGTGCTGCCTATTCTGGTGGGCCTGTTTGTAATCATGGACGGTGTGATGCGGGTGCAGAGTGCCTTTGAGCTGCGGGCTGCAGGTTATGACCGCTGGTGGAGCCTGCTGCTTTTGGCGCTGGTCAGCGTGGTATTGGGCGCGGTAATGCTGTGGAACCCGTTCGGCACCGTGGAAGTGCTGGTCATGGCCATCGGCGTGATCCTGATGGTGGAGGGTGTTTTGAATCTGGCCGGTTCCATCTGGGCGGCAATTCAGCTGAAGGGCCTGAAAAAGGCCGCCCGGGATATGGCGGATCAGATGCAGGAGATGCTCACCGATCCCGCCTTTGACGACGGCGACATCGTGGAGGCCGACTGGCGCGATCTGGACGAAAAACGCTGATCCGGCATGGAACGGATCAATCCGAAACGGGCACAGACCCAGTCGCCGGACATACAGCGGGCCGCCGCCCTGTGCGGGCTGGGGGCGCTGGCTTATCTGGCGGCGGAATCGGCCCTGAGCGGGCTGCTTGGCCCGCCGGTAGAAGGCCTGCCCCCGGCGGCGGGCGAGCTGGTGGCGCTGGGCAAGAATCTGCTGGCATTGGCCGCCCCCTTTCTGCTGGTGCTGGCCTGCCCGCCCGGGGCCCCGGTGCGGCTGCGCCGGCCCCGCAGGGGAATGCTTCCGGTGCTGTTTGTGCTGTTCTGGGGGCTTACCATGGCGGGCAACCTTGCCAGCAGCGGCCTGCGGGCCCTGCTGGGGGAAGCGGGCGGCGCAGAGCTTGCGGACGCGCCCGCGGCTCTGATCTGGCTGCGGCTGGCGCTGGTTCCGGCGGTGGGCGAAGAGCTGCTGTTCCGGGGGCTGATGCAGGGGTATCTGCGCCCCTGGGGCAGCCGGGCGGCGGTGTGGGGCCAGGCGGTGCTGTTCGCGCTGCTGCATGGCGATGCGCCGGCCTGCCTTTCGGCGCTGCTTTCCGGGCTGGCGCTGGGCCTTTGCGCGGAAACCAGCGGCAGCCTTCTGCCCGGCATGGCTTTTCATCTTTACAACAATACACTGGCTCTGCTGAGCCAGACCGGTGCAGGCAGTGCATGGGTTCAGCCGCTGTTGCTGTTCGGCCTGCCCGCCGCCGCGCTGGTGGTATGGGCGATAAAGCCAGGGCGTCCGCCCCGCCTGCAGGGTATCGGGGCAGGTGTTCTGATCCGCTGCCCCGGCTACGGGCTGGCGGTGGTGCTGCTGGCGATGCAGATGCTGCACGCCACATTTGCATGATTTATCACGAAGGAGAAACCCGATGACCGACCAAGAACTGATGGGCCTTGCGCTGGAGGAGGCAAAAAAAGCCGCCGCACTGGGCGAGGTTCCGGTGGGCGCAGTGGTGGCCAAGGACGGCGAACCCGTTGCCATGGCCCACAACACCCGCGAAACCGAGAAAAATGCCCTGCACCATGCCGAGCTGCTGGCCATCGATGCGGCCTGCAAAAAGCTGGGTGGCTGGCGGCTGTGGCAGTGTGAGCTGTTTGTGACGCTGGAGCCCTGCCCCATGTGCAGCGGGGCCATCATCAACAGCCGCATCAAGCGGGTGGTCTACGGTGCAAAGGATACCAAGGCCGGTTGCTGCGGCTCGCTGGTGGATCTGTTCGCCTACCCCTTCAACCATCATCCGGTGATTGAAAGCGGATTGCGGGAGCAGGAGGCGGCGAAGCTGCTGCAGGAGTTTTTTGCCATGCTGCGGCGCAAACGAGAGGAGAAAAAGGGGAAATGAGAGAAAAAACCGTGCTTGTCACCGGGGCCAGCCGGGGCATCGGGGCCGCAGTGGCCCGGGCCTTTGCCGCTGCCGGGTATCGGGTGGCTGCCAACTACAACACCAGCAAAGCCGAGGCTGAGGCACTGGCAGCCCAGTGGCCCGGCCGGGTGCTGCCGGTGCAGGCGGACGTGGCGAACCGGGCCCAGGTGGAGGCCATGTTCCGGCAGGTGGAAGAGATCTTCGGCGGGGTGGATGTGCTGGTGTGCAATGCGGGCATTGCCCGGCAGGAGCTGTTCACCGACGTGACCCCAGAGGCGTGGCAGCGGATGCTGGATGTGCACCTGAGCGGCGCGTTCCACTGCTGCCAGTGTGCGCTGCCCCACATGCTGCATCAGAAATGGGGCCGCATTGTGACCGTGAGCTCCATGTGGGGGCAGGTGGGCGGCAGCTGCGAGGTGGCCTATTCCGCCGCAAAGGCGGGGCTGATCGGCCTGACCCGGGCGTTGGCAAAGGAGGAGGGCCCCAGCGGCATCACCGTGAACTGCGTGGCCCCCGGCGTGATCGAAACCGATATGATGGCATCCTTTTCCGCTGAGGACAAGGCCGCCCTGGCGGAGGAAACGCCGCTGGGCAGTCTGGGCAGCCCGGAGCAGGTGGCAAAGGCCATTCTGTTCCTGGCCAGCGACGACGCGGACTATATCACCGGCCAGGTGCTGGGCGTGAACGGCGGGCTGGTGGTGTAACGCTTTGGCTCCCTGCCGCATACAATGCGGGCAAGGAGGGGAGCATAATGACCGTGTTTCAGGAAGGGATCGATGTATCCCGTTATCAGGGTGTGGTGGACTGGTCCGCCGTGGCCGCGGCGGGCAAGGAGTTCGCCATCGTCCGGGTGGGCTCCAGCAACCAGAGCGGGCCCTATGTGGATCCTTATTTTACCCGCAATGTACAGGGCGCGCACGAAGCCGGGTTGCGGGTGGGGGCATATTTCTACATCTACGCAAAAAGCGAGGACGAGGTCATCCGGGAGCTGGAGGTATTTCTGAAGGCGCTGGAGGGGCACCGACTGGAGTATCCGGTTTATGTGGATGCGGAGGACGCTTCGCTGGCCAGTCTGGGCCGGGAGAAGGTGACCGGTCTGATTCAGTTTTCCATGGACATTCTGGATCAGAAGGGCTGGTTTCCGGGGTATTACAGCTATACGGAATTTCTGCGCCGTTACATCAACACCCGGCAGCTGGAGGATTATCCGCTGTGGGTGGCGGATTACCGGGGCTATGTGGGATATCAGGGGGATTACGGTGTATGGCAGTATTCCTCGGTGGGGCAGGTTGGCGGTGTGAACGGAAACGTGGATCTGAACTACAGCTACAAGGATTATCTGCCCCTGATCCGGGCTGCGGGCAAAAACGGCTACCTGCCGGAGGTGGATCCTGGCCAGCCGGAGAATTCCGATTATTATGCCCTGTGGCGTGCCGCACAGGATAAGCTGGACCGGATCGCCCTGATTCTGGCTGAGGAATAGCGGCGGTTTCAGTTGCATCCGCAGCCGAAACGTGCTATGGTTAAGGCAATACCGCAGCGGGCCTGCCGGAGAGGCGTGAAATACGGCGCGTGGGAAGAGAAAAATACATCCGTTTTAGGAGAATCGTATGGAAAATAAAAAATTTCTACGCAATGTGCTGGGCATTGCCACCTTCTGCATCCTGCTCTACTGGGGCCTGCAGAACATGGATCAGGTGGCGGGCTTTCTGAGCACGGTGGGCGGCCTGCTGCTGCCCTTCCTGCTGGGCGCTGCCATGGCCTTCATTCTGAATGTGCCCATGCGGGCCATCGAGACCCATCTGCCCCAAAAGCTGCAGCGGGCTCACCGGGGAATTTCTCTGGTGGTTACCCTGGCGGCGGTGGTCGGGGTAGTAATGGTGGTGTCGCTTCTGGTTTTGCCCCAGCTGAAAAACACCGTGCAGACCATCGCAGCCCGGATGCCCGCCTTCTGGGCACAGGCGCAGCAGTGGGCCAACGAGCTGATGATCCGTTACCCGGAGCTGGCGGACTGGCTGAGTGAGGCCGGGAATCTGAACCTGCGCAACGTGACCCAGCAGGTGATGGACTGGCTGAAGAATGGCGGACTGGCACTGGTGGGCAACACGGTCACCGCTGCCACCGGTATCATCTCGGGCTTTGTGAATTTCTTTATCGCACTGATCTTTGCCATCTACCTGCTGTTCCAGAAGGAGACGCTGAGCCGTCAGGGCCGGATGCTTCTGTTTGCCTGGATGCGCCCCGAGCACGCGGAAAAGGTGCTGGAGGTGGTTCGCCTGGCCAACAAGACCTTCTCGAACTTTCTGTCCGGCCAGTGCCTGGAGGCCTGCATTCTGGGGGCGCTGTTTGCGGTGGGCATGCTGCTTTTCCGCATGCCCTATGTGCTGCTGGTCAGCGTACTGGTGGCGGTCACCGCACTGATTCCGGTGTTCGGCGCCTTCATCGGCTGTTTTGTGGGCGCGTTCCTGATTCTGATTCAGAACCCCATGCAGGCTGTGGTGTTTGTGATTCTGTTCCTGGTCATCCAGCAGATCGAGGGCAACCTGATCTATCCCCGCGTGGTGGGCGGCTCGGTGGGCCTGCCCTCGGTGTGGGTGCTGGCCGCGGTTACGCTGGGTGGCAGCATGTTCGGTGTGGTGGGCATGCTGGTGATGATTCCTCTGTGCTCGGTTCTGTACAGTCTGCTGCGCACTGCAACCCGGGAGCGGCTGCGCAGCCGGGGTGTGGAAAAGGCAAAGTACATGCTGGATCCGGCCCAGCCGGGGAAAAAGGCTGCTGCACAGCCCGCCAAATCCGCAAAGAACGGCAAAAAATAAATCGACAAGGAAAAGCGTGCCCCCCCGAAAAATTCGGGGGGCCACGCTTTTGCATACAAATGAAAAACCGCCGGTCAAAGCCGGCGGTTTTGAAAATCGAATTACTTCAGCAGCTCTTCCACAGCGGCCTTGGGCTTCAGGCCCACGCTCTTGTTGGCAACAGCGCCGTCCTTGAATACGATCAGGGTGGGGATGCTCATCACACCGAACTGCATGGCCAGCTCAGGGTTCTCGTCGATGTCGATCTTGCACACCTTCACCTGACCGGCCTTCTCCTCGGCCAGCTCATCCACGATGGGGGCCATCATGCGGCAGGGGCCACACCAGGTTGCCCAGAAATCCACCAGAACGGGGAGGTTGCTCTGCAGGACTTCCTGCTCGAAGTTTGCTTTATTTACGGTTACAACGCTCATTTCATAACACTCCTTTTTATTCAGGGCCCCGGCGGGCGGGGCGGTTCATCCATTGGCTTTAGTATACCAGCGGCCGAATGGCTTATCCGTGATAAAATCACGGTAAATATACCGAAATGGTGGAAATTTTCCAGTTCAGCGCAGGCTGTCCTTGGCCACAGCGCGCAGCTTGTCCATGTCCAGCAGGGTGATGCAGCCCCGGGCAATGAGCACCATTTTTTCGGTCTGGAAATACTTGAGCATCCGGGTCACCACCTCCCGTGCGCTGCCCAGATGATGGGCAATCTCCTCGTGGGTCAGGCGAAGCTCGGTTGTGTCGTTCAGCTGGGCCTCGCCCACCAGGAAGGCGGCAAGGCGGCTGTCCAGATGCTTATAGAGGATCTGATCCAGCAGCCACATCACATCGGAAAAGCGGCTGGCAATCAGCTCGGTGGTATAGTTGGCAACCGGGGCGGATTCCTGCATCAGTTTTTTGTAGACCGGGGCGGGGATGCGGTAGAGCACGCAGTCCTTTTCCGCCTGCACCGAAATGTCGAACTGCAGGCTGTTCAGCATGCAGTAGGCCGACAGAATGCACACGTCCCGCTCGAACAGGCGGTAGAGGGTGACCTCGCGCCCTTCATCGGAAAAGGAATAGCCCCGCAGCTGGCCGTGAACAACGATCAGAGGGCCTACACAATCCTCCGAGCCGTTGTGTACCACTTCACCCTTGGTCACATGGTGCAGCGTCACGTTCTGGGCCAGAAACTGCTGCTGCTCACGGGTGAGCTTGGGCCAGAAGGGAAGGTATTCGTAAAATTCCATCAAAAGGCCTCCCGGGGGTTACAAATTTTGGCAAGATGCCAACCAGAATTCCATAAAACGATTATGCCACAAAACAAAGCGGGATGCAACGCTGCCGGTTAAAATGCCAGCAGGCCCAGATGTTCCAGCAGGATCTTGCAGCCCATCAGCACCAGAACGATGCCGCCGGCCAGTTCCGCACGGGATTTGTAGCGGGCGCCGAACCGATGGCCGATGGCAACGCCCACGGCAGAAAGGCAGAAGGTGATCACGCCGATGAAGCTGACGGCGGGCACAATGTCCACTGACAGGAAGGCGAAGGTCACGCCCACGGCCAGCGCGTCGATGCTGGTGGCCACCGCCAGGGGGAGCATGGCGGCGGGGCCAAACTGGCTGTTCAGCTCCTCCGGCTCGGAGCGGGATTCCCGAATCATGTTTCCGCCGATGAATACCAGCAGGGCAAAGGCAATCCAATGATCCACATTGGTGATGAACTGCTGAAACTGGGTGCCCAGCAGATAACCCACCAGAGGCATCAAAGCCTGGAAGCCGCCGAAGTACAGGCCGGTGATGGCCGCATGACGGGGCTTTAATACCGGCAGGCTCAGACCCTTGCAGATGGATACGGCGAAGGCGTCCATGGAAAGGCCCACAGCCAGAATAAACAGTTCGATCAGGCTCATAAAAGAAAAACTCCCTCACAGAAAATTTGCCCGGCCGGGCAGCGCACAGCTGCGCCCTGGCTGGGGAATGTGCAGCTTGCAAAAAGCGCAGTAATATTTATTATAACATATATTTCTATGGAGCTCAGCAGGGACTCGGGAAAAAGAAAAATAATTTTTTGAAAAATATTTTGAAAAAAGGGCTTGCGTTTTGTAAAACACCGTGCTATAATACATTTTGCAGCCGACACAAGAGCTGATGCGCAGGTGTCGTACAACGGCTAGTACATCAGCCTTCCAAGCTGAGGACGTGGGTTCGACTCCCATCACCTGCTCCACAAAGCAGGCAAGGGCCAAGGGCTCCGGCTTGCTGGCTGCAACAACAGTATATGCGGATGTGGCGGAATTGGCAGACGCGCTAGATTCAGGTTCTAGTGGTAGCGATACCGTGGGGGTTCAAGTCCCTTCATCCGCACCAAAGACCCGGTCATTCGACCGGGTCTTTTTCGTTGTGTCGGCAGGGCGGATCGATGTCTCTGCATCTCTGGCTCGGAAGAAATGGATGAGCAGGCCCCGGAAGCGTTTTGCTTCCGGGGCCTGTTTTCTTTTGGCATACAGGCATCTTGACCGGTAACACGAAAAGACAGATGGATGAAAGCGCAAGAAAAATAAAAGGAAAATGCAAAAAGAGAGAAAAATCAACCTGATATTTCAGGGGCAAAAGCGGGCAGAGAAAAAGAAGAAACGGATTACGCAGTTTTTCTTAGAACGTATGTTCGACAAAAAAGCAATATTCATACCAAACAAAAATCTATTAAAAAAATAGGCATTTTGATGAAGGAAAATTTCATGATTTACACAAAAGGATGAAAAATTTTTCCATTAAGCCGAAAAGTGGAAAACGATATATACATATCACTGAAAAATGCTATCATTGACGAGAAAATCTGTGCAATGTGCAAATAGATGAAGCGGAGAGGAGGAAGGCAAAAAAACGCCGTTGCGCAAGGAATGAAACGCAGAACAGCGGAAAGGTTAAGGATAGCATGAAATTGAAGATCAAACGCATGGTGTCGCTGCTGCTGGCAGTTTGTGTGATGGCCAGCACGGCGGCCCCTGTTTTTGCGGCAGAGGAACCGCTGCCGGTGCTGGCAGTATCCGGCGCGGATTTGAGCGAAGAAGCCGCACCCGGTGAACTGCCGGCGTCCACCGAAGCACCAGCACCGGCCGAAACTTCAGTAGCCACCGAAGCACCGGCTTCGGCTGAAACTCCGGCACCGGCCGAAACTCCGGCGCCCACCGAAGCGCCGGCACCGGCTGAAACTTCGGCGCCCACCGAAGTACCGGCTTCGACCGGAACCCCGGTACCCACGGAGACTCCGGTGGACAGTAGTGTGCCCGCGGCAGAGGAAACCCCTGCGGCGGTGCCGGATGAGGTGGACAGAGCGGCCCAGAGCAAAAAGGCCGCGCCTCAGATCCCGGGCTTTGAACAGTACACCGGCGAAGCCATCGACACTGCCGCCCAGTATCTACTGGTGGCTCAGGATCAGCGGGAAGGCAGCAACGATGTATACGCGCTGTATCTGAGCGCGGACGGCGCGTCCACCAGTCCCGGAGCCCTGAAGGCAAAGGGCGCGGTGACTGCCCAGCTGACCCTGACCGACGGCGCGGTGAGCGCTGCCTGGCTCAAAAACGGCGAACAGCTTTCGCTGGATCAGCTGCTGCTGGACGTGAAGCAGAACGAGGAGGGCGGCTATGCCTTCTCCAACGCGGCAACCGGCCAGTGGCTGAAGCTGGACGGCAGCATGACCGCCGGCTCCGAGAACTATCTGGCCGTGGAGAAAAAGGCCGACGGTTCCTATAACCTGTGGAACGCGGCCCATAACCGGGTGCTCAGCTTCAACATCAACGGCGACGGCGGCAAGTTCACCGGCGCTCAGACCGATTTCTGGGGTCCCCAGTCGGAAACGGCGTACAGCGTCTACCTGTATGTTCGTCAGGCGGATGAAAGTGCCCCTCAGATTCCCGGCTTTTCGCTGTATACCAGCAGTCAGCTGGATCTGAGCAAGGAATACCTGATTGTGACCCGGGGCAAGAATGAAGCCTATAAAGACGAGGTGTATGCTCTATACCTGAGCGACGCGGGCAAGAGCCTGAACCCCGGCGCGCTGAACGGTGCGGACGGTACCGTCACCGTAAAGCTGACCCTGACCGACGGCAGTGTGCAGGCCGCCTGGCTGAAGGACGGCAGCACCCTTTCCATGGAGGATCTGACCCTGATGGGCAGCGCCATGGACGACGGCTTCAGCCTGCAGAACGCCAAAAGCGGCAACTATCTGGCGCTGGCGGAAAGCAATATGGTATCGGCTCAGGCGGTAAAGCTGGGCGTGGTCAAGGCGGGAGACGGCTGGCAGATCGAAGGCGGCAGCCGTGTGCTGGATTTTAACCGCAAAGGCGATACCACCCAGTTCCCCAATCATATCACCGATTTCTGGGGTCCCCGCAATCTGGTGGAAGGCAAGAGTTACACCCTCTGGCTCTATGCCCGGGACATCACTCTGAATGAGACGGAACTGAAAATCGACGGCTACACCCGGGCTGAGTCTGATACGCTGACCGATGGTGTATATGCTGTGGTGGGCTACGACAATGGCTTCCGCATTCTTTCCACCAGCGGCGAGAACAACGCCAACGAGGGCCTGCGGGACGACCGGACCGGTAAGCTGACCAATGCCAACGAGGCGCTGGCCGGCGCGGAGCTGTCGCTCACCAGCACAGAGGGCGGGGTGTATCTCACCGCCATGACGCCGGATGGCCCGGTTTATCTGGGTCTGGGCAGTGAGGGCGTATTCCGCAGCGATGCCCCGGTGCTGCTCACCGTGACGAAGAACGACAACAACACCTATACCATCGGCACCGGCGATGGAAAGCTGGCTGTGGAAAACGGCGGCTTTACCACCAGCGAGCAGGGCAGCCCCGTGCAGCTGTTCCTGAAAAAGACCGAGCAGCCCACGCTGGTGCGCACAAAGGCGGTTGTGGAACAGGGCTATGCGGGCACCAGCCAGCTGGCGGTGACCGGTGGTACCGAATGGATCTACACCGACGCAGAGGGCGCACACCCCGCGACTGTGGAGTGGACCCTGACCGCAAATCCCGACGGCGCGTTCCAGTTGAAAGACGGTGTGCTCACCGCACGCAAGGCCAGCGGCACCGCTACGGCCGCCAGTAAAATGGTTTACACCGCTGACAAAACGGTGGAGCTGGGCAGCGTTACCCTGACTGCCTGCGGCCCGCAGAAGGCTATTACCGGCACCACCGAAGGCCAGCCCTTTGTGAATGGTGAACCGGATGGCGGCAACGGCAAGAACTACCGCATCCCCTCCCTGATCACGCTGGACAACGGCTGGCTGGTGGCTGCGGCGGACATGCGCTGGCAGACCACCGCCGACTCCCCCCAGAACCTGGATACCATCGTGAGCGTTTCCAGGGACGGCGGCAAGACCTGGAGCTACGAGATCGTAAACTACTTTGACGATCAGGCCAACAGCGCCACCAGCCAGGCCAGCGCCTCCTTCATCGACCCCTCCATGGTGCAGGGGCCGGACGGCAAGCTGTACATGGTGGTGGATGCCTGCCCCTCCTACACCGGCCTGATGGGCGGCAACCGGATGGGCAATCAGAGCAGCGGCTTTGACGAGCAGGGCCGCATGCTGGTGGCCCTCGCCAGCGAAAACGGCGATGCTCCCAAGGAAAAGAGCGCCTACACCCACCGGGTGGATCTGAATGCAGAGCCTTCCCGGGTCACGGTGCAGGGTACCGAGCTGAAGCTGTACCCCATCACCACCGAGAGCGGCGAAGCCACCGGTTATTGGGTGGATGCGGAGCTGGATCTGTTCCTGTGGGACGGCAAGTCCGATTCAGTGGAAAAGGTCATGCGGGAGCAGCTGGACAGCGGCGAGATGGTGCAGACCAATCTGTTCTACCGCAGCAGCGCCTGGAAGGCCTATCCGGTGTTCTACATCATGCTGCGCAGCGCCGAGATCACGGCGGACGGCCTGGTGTGGAGCGAGCCCACCTTCCTGAACATCAAATACACCGAAAACGAGCCCTTCACCGGTGTGTGCCCCGGCCGCGGCCTGGTGACCACCGTGCAGGGCAAGCAGCGCATCGTGTTCCCCCTGTACGATAACGCCACCGGCAACGAGTATGCCAGCGTGATTTACAGCGATGATAACGGTGCAACCTGGACCCGCGGCGCACGGGTGAACAACCTGGCCAGCGGCGGCAAGACCAGCGAGTCTCAGGTGGTGAACCTGCCGGACGGCGGCATGCGCATTTTCTGCCGCAATCTGGGCGGTCAGATCACCTGCGCGGACAGCTACGACGGCGGCGCAACCTGGGGCCAGGCCGTGGCGGATAACGCGCTGAACTACACCTCCAACTGCATGGTGTCCTTCATCAACGCAGCCGGTTATGTGAAGAGCCCGGAGGGGAAGGTCTACGGCAATCTGGTGCTGGCCTCCTACCCGGCGGGCAACGGCCGCACCGACGGTGTGATCCGCGTTGGCTCTTTGAGCGCGGCCACCGGAACCGTTACCTGGCTGAACGACGCACAGGTGGACTTCGCGGGCCGGTATCAGTATTCCTGCCTGACCCAGAAGGGCGGCGACGCGCTGGGTCTGCTGTTTGAATCCGGCACTGCCGGCCCCGGCAGCACCGAAAACGGCGGTGCAGGCGGCATCTATTACAAGGACCTGACCATCACCGGCATGCTGGGCGAAGGCTGGAGCTATCTGGCCAGCTACGAAGGTCCGGTGGAGGGCGGCCATTCCGGTGTGACCACCGGCCAGCCCTATATCCCGGACGAGACCGGCGTCAGCCGCCGGTTCCGCATTCCGGCGATGATCACGCTGGACAACGGCTGGATTCTGACCGCGGCGGACGCCCGCTGGGGCTCCACCATGGACGCTGCCAACAATCTGGACGGGCTGGTCAGCCTTTCCAGGGACGGCGGCAAGACCTGGGAATGGCAGATGATCAACCATTTTGCCGATTACCCGGACCAGACCCCCGGCGCTTACAAAAAGAGCGCGTCCTTCATTGATCCGGCGCTGATCCAGAGTGAGGACGGCACCATTTACATGGTGGTGGACGCCTGCCCGGCCTATTCCGGCCTGCAGAACGGCGGCACCGCCGGCAAAGAGAGCACCGGCTTTGATGCAAACGGCAATCTGGTGATTGCAAAGGGCGAAGCCGGCAAGATCGCTTCCACCAAAGCGGTAGACTATACCTATTACATCGACGGCAAGGCCCCCCAGACCAAACTCGTGGAAGGCCAGAACCGCACCCTTTATCCCATCAAGGACGCTGCCGGCCAGCTGACCGGCGCATGGGTGGACGCAGAGTACAATCTGTACGAGACCAGCGGTGATGCGGTTGTGAAATCTCTGTGCAAGCAGGAGATCACCGGCAAGACCGTGCAGAACAATGTGTTCTACAGTCAGTCGGAATGGAAAATCTATCCCACCTTCCACATCTGGCTGCGCACCGGTACCGTGACCGAAACCGGCATTCAGTGGAGCGAGCCCCAGATTCTGAACGTAAAGCAGCAGGGCGAAGGCTTTGTGGGCGTGTGCCCCGGCCGCGGCCTGACCGTGGAGCTGGGCGAGAACGGCACCGAGCGGGTGCTGTTCCAGGTCTACGACAATGCCACCGGCCAGGAACGGGCCAGCACCATCTACACCGATGACGGCGGCGCTACCTGGCGTCGGGGCGAGCATGTGACCAACAATGTGGGCAAGACCAGCGAGTCCCAGACCGTGCTTCTGCCGGACGGCGGTATCCGCATGTATTCCCGCAACGACATCGGCTACATCAGCTATGCCGACAGCTACGACGGCGGCGTGACCTGGGGCCCCTCCCACAGGGACGAAGATCTGAGCTATGTGGGCAACTGCATGGTCTCCTTCATCAATGTGGACGGCGCTCTGGTGGATGCGGACAATAACGTGTACACCAATCTGATCGCGGCCTCCTACCCGAAGGGCAGCGGCCGCAACAACGGCGTGCTGCGCATTGGCAGTGTGGATGCGGCCACCAATCAGGTGATCTGGCTGAACCCGGCGGAGATCAAATACCCCGGCAGCTATCTGTATTCCTGCCTGACCCAGCTGGAGGGCGAGAATCTGGGCCTTCTGTATGAAAAGGAGGACACCAGCTACGGTACGGGCTACATCCTGTATGATTCCTTTGCCATGACCAGCCTGCTGGGCGAAGGTTGGGAATATCTGAGTGAGATTCCCTCTCTGAGCCTTGCTTCCGGCGATCTTGCACTGAACGCAGGCGACAGCGTGCAGCTGAACGCCCAGGCGAAGGGCGAGCTGCAGAGCAAACTCCAGTGGAGCATTGCAGCGGACGGCGAAACCCAGGTGGCGAAGCTGGACAAGACCGAAACCGCCGTGGACGAAGCGGTGACCCTGACCGCACAGGCGGCGGGCAAGGCGACCCTGACCGTGACCGCGCAGGCGGTATGCGGGGACCGGGTGCTCACCCTGAGCGACAGCGTGCGGGTGTATGTGTCCGACGAAAACACCGTGACGGTGCCCGACGAGTTTGAAAACAGCGGGGTCATGGAGGGCATTGCCCGCAACGACAACGCCCTGCTGAAGGTGCAGACCCCCATTGAGGATGGCGTATATGCCATCGTCTCCGGCGGAAAGGTTCTGTATTCCGCAAAGAATCTGAATCGTGTGGATCAGCTGGCTGTGACCGATCAGGGCGGCGAACTCAATCCGAACTACGACAAACTCTCCTTTACCATGGACACCCAGACCTGGAAGGTGACCGGAACCGAGCAGGGCTATACTCTGGAGAGCATGGCGTGGCCGGGCCATTATCTGGCGGTACAGGGCTCCAGCGGCGACGACTGGGCGCCGGTATCCGAAACCCCCACCCACTTTGCCATCACCGGCAACGGGGAGGGCGGTTATCAGATCAGCACCGAGCTGGATGGCGCCACCTATTATCTGGTTCAGAACGGCCGGTTCCGCGTCTCTGAAACAAAGGGCGGAGAGATGGCGTTCTATCTGAAGAGCGAGCTGAAGGCAGGCGAGAGCTATTACCGCACCGACGCTTCCGGCCTGAAAAAGCTGCTGGCAGCTGTGGACAAGCTGGACGAGGCCCTCTATACCCCTGCCAGCTGGAGCCTGCTGGAGGAAAAACGTGCTGCCGCCGAACAGGCCGCGGCGCAGGACGGCGTGCTGTTCGTGCAGGCGGTCAGCCGTCTTGCCTCTGCACAGACCCGGGCGGAGCAGGCCCAGAAAGCCATTGATCAGGCTACCGGAGCGCTGTTCCGGGCGATGAGCAGTCTGGAGAAAAAGGCCGACGTGCTTTATACCGTGACCTTCCAGATCACCGGCGAATATTTTGCCAACGAAAGCTTTGCCACCCTTTCCGGCAAGGCGGGCGAGAAGATCACCGCGCCTGCCGCGCCGGAGCATGAGGGCTACACCTTCAGCGGATGGCAGAACCTGCCCCAGACCATGCCCGAGCAGAATCTGGTGGTGACCGGTTCCTATACCCGGAATGAGAGCGGGCCGGAAGAGACTCCCGCCCCGACGCCTGTGCCCACACCGGTTCCCACTCCTGCGCCCACGCCGGATCAGGGTGGCGGCCAGCAGGGCAGTCAGAACGGCGGCAGCAATTCCGCCAGCAGTACGGCACCGGCGGCCACTTCCGCGCCCACCGGTGCGGCGTCCGCTCAGACCGGCGATGCTGTCTGGCCGCTGGCTGCGCTGAGCGGTCTGGCACTGGCCTGTGCGGCGGCACTGGTGCTGCTGCGCCGTAAACAGAGCTGAAGCAATACACCGGCTCCCGACATAATATTCTTTTAAAGCAGCCCGGCGGCTCCTTCCGGTTTCGGAAGGGGCCGCCGGGCCTTGTGATGCAGGCAAAGGTGGCAGGGGGGATTGTGCCGCCCGCTGGAATGGATTATGATAGAACCAGTGCAGAACAGACAAAAAGGAGGAGAAGGCAATGGAACGAAGCAGGCTGCTGGAGCCTGCGCTGCCCGCACGGCTGGAGCTGGCGGAGCGGCCGGAGGAGCTGGTGGATATGGCGCTGGCTCGGGGCGATGCGCTTACCGGCTGGCAGATCGTTGGGGCAGACCTGACCGGTATGGATATGACCGAGCTGGAGGTGCAGGGATGCCTGTTCCAGAACTGCCGGTTCACCGGCGCCAACTGGCACGGAGCACGCTTTTCGGACGTGGTGCTGCGGGGCTGCGACTGCTCGGGCCTTCAGGCGGAGGATGCGGATTTCTGCCGCTGCAGGATCGAAAACACCAAGGCGCTGGGGGCGAGCCTTGCGGGCAGCCGGCTGGCCCATGTGCAGATGACCGGCACCAGTCTGCGGCAGGCCAATCTGACCGGGGCACTGCTGCAGCAGGTACAGCTGCAGGAGGTGGATCTGAGCGAGGCGTTTCTGGCCCAGTGCCGCCACAAGGGACTGGTGTTTCGGGAATGTACCCTGATGGGGACCAGCTTTTTCGGCACGCTTTTAAACGGCCTGGATTTCACCAGCAGCCGCATGGAGGGCATTGCGGTCAGCGATACCGGTAAGGAGCTGCGGGGCGCAATCGTGAACGTGAGCCAGGCTGCGGATCTTGCCCGGGTGCTGGGGCTTGTGATCCGCTGACGGAAAACAGAAAAGAGGAGGAAACAATTACAATGGCAAAGCAGGTGGATCTGCTGCACGGCAGTATCCTGAAAAGCCTTACCGCACTGGCCTTGCCCATCATGGGCTCCCAGCTGGTGCAGATGGCATACAATCTGGTGGATATGATCTGGGTCGGCCGCGTGGGCGCAGGTGCAGTGGCAGCTGTGGGCGCTGCCGGCATGTTCATGTGGCTGTCCAACGGTCTGGCGATTCTGGGCAAGACCGGCGGGCAGGTGCTGGTGGCCCAGCGTCTGGGCGCGGGTGACAAGCAGGCCGCTGCCCGCTATGCGGCTGCGGCCATTCAGTTGGCTACCGTCATTTCTCTGGTCTATACGCTGCTGATGGTGGCGGGGGCCGGGCCACTGATCGGCTTTTTCCAGCTGAACAGCCCGCAGGTAATTGCGCAGGCGCGGGTGTATCTGATCATCGTGGGCCTTGGCATGTTCTTTTCCTTTTTGAACCAGGTACTCATTGCGGTGATCAACGCCACGGGCAACAGTCACACGCCGTTTCTGGCCATGTGCTGCGGTCTGGGGCTGAACTTTGTGCTGGATCCGGTGCTCATCTTCGGCGTGGGGCCGGTTCCCCGTATGGAGGTGGCGGGCGCTGCGCTGGCCACCGTGATGGCGCAGGTGGTGGTGTTTGTGCTGCTGGTGGCTTATGCCCGGCAGGATCGCTGCCTGTTCGATGCGGTGCGCCTGACCCAGCGCACCACCCGGGATGAGCTCTGGGCGCTGGTACGCATCAGTGGCCCTGCCACTGTGATGAATGTGGTGTTCCCGCTGATTTCCATGTACATCGCCCGCATGGTGGCCGCCTTCGGCGATAATGCGGTGGCCGCTCAGAAGGTGGGCAGTCAGATCGAGTCCATCAGCTGGATGACGGCGGACGGCTTTGCCGCTGCGGTGAACAGCTTTATGGGCCAGAACTATGGCGCGGGCAATCTGAAACGTGCGAAGAAGGGCTTTGCCGCCGCCTTCGCCATGATGAGCCTGTGGGGCGTATTCTGCAGCTGCCTGTTGATTTTTGCCGCGGGCCCCATCTTCGGATTCTTCATTCCGGAGGAGGCGGTTCGGCCGCTGGGTGTGGACTATCTGGTGATTCTGGGCTTTTCCGAGCTGTTCATGTGCTGGGAGATTCTGGTGGAGGGAGCTTATGCGGGCCTTGGCCATACCGCGCCGCCCAGTATTCTGAGCATGGTGCTCACCATGGCACGCATCCCGCTGGCCATGGTGCTGACCAGCACCGCACTGGGCCTGAACGGCATCTGGTGGAGCATCTCCATCTCCAGCATCTGTAAGGGTGTGATTCTTGTGATCATGTTTGCGGTGTTCTGGAAAAAACTGCAGCGCAAAATGGAACAGAAAGCAGAGAACTGAATTGACGGAAAAGATGCCCGCGCCGGGCGTGAGAAAATGCTCCGGCGCGGGCGCCTGAAACGGTAAAATTCGGGTCGAAAAAGTTTCTTAAAAAAACTTGAAAAAAGCTATTGACAATACCTGGGGGGAATGGTATTATATTTGAGCAGCGTCTCCCAGGGAAGAACGACTAAGCGCCCGTAGCTCAGGTGGATAGAGCAACTGCCTTCTAAGCAGTGGGCCGGGGGTTCGAGTCCCTCCGGGCGCACCAAACATGTGGTGGCTATGGCGCAGTTGGCTAGCGCGCCAGATTGTGGCTCTGGAGGCCGTGGGTTCGAATCCCACTAGCCACCCCACTAAAAAAGCGAATTCGAAAGAGTTCGCTTTTTTCTATATCATCCCGCCGTAAGCACGGCGTTTTTGCTGGGTTGTCGCCAAGCGGTAAGGCACGGGACTTTGACTCCCGCATCCGTGGGTTCGAATCCCGCCAACCCAACCAAAAAATCGACAGGTGCCCTGTGGTACTTGTCGATTTTTTTGATTCATCGGTCACTTTTGGCCAGATACGCAGGCGATTTGTAAAGCGCAGGAAGATCAGTTGCAGCGGTTTCCGCCTTTTCTTCCGGCTTTGGAGATACGGCAGCCCCAGCCAGGAGCCCGGGCAGCGGGGGCATCTTTTGGCGAGACAGGAAAGATGTGCGGGGGCGAATCGGCATTTTCTCAAAAAGAAACATAAAAAATGAAAAAAGTGGCAGTTTAGGGGTTGCATTTTTCATAAGGCTATGGTATTATAACTGAGCAACAATTTGCGGCTTTAGCTCATCTGGTAGAGCGCCACCTTGCCAAGGTGGAGGTAGCGAGTTCGAGCCTCGTAAGCCGCTCCAAATTTGGTGCTGTGGCCAAGTGGTAAGGCAAAGGTCTGCAAAACCTTCATTCACCAGTTCAAATCTGGTCAGCACCTCCACATGGAAAGATGGCTGAGCTGGTCTAAGGCGCACGACTGGAAATCGTGTGTGGGCCATAAACCCACCGAGGGTTCGAATCCCTCTCTTTCCGCCAGAAAAATCCGTAAGCTGAAAGGCTTGCGGATTTTTTTCGTTCAGAAAAGATTTCACCGGGGATTCGAACCCGAAAGGGTGATCGCCGTGAAGAAAAGCTGCCAGTGGCAGGTTTTCAGGCGATCTGCGCGCCGGGGCTATGCCCCAAGCGCGGGAAGCTTTGCGCAGCAAAGATTTCCAAATCCCTCTCTTTCCGCCAGAGAAATCCGTAAGCTGAGAGGCTTGCGGATTTTTTCGTTCAGAAAAGGTTTTACCGGGCGAAAGGGTGATCGCCGTAAAAACAGCCCGGGAAGTTTTCCTCCTTCCCGGGCTGTTCTGTTCAGCCGGCCTGATGATCCGATTGATCAAGCCAGTTCAGTTGGGCGGGATCCAGACCGACCGTACCGTAAAACAACCGGGCGTCGATCTGAAGAATGGCGCACAGACGCAGCAGCAGGCGGCCGCTGGGCGTGCGTCGCCCGCTCTCAATTTGCTGATACCATCGGGTCGAGATTCCCGCCAGCTCTGCCACGGTCTCTTGCGTAAGACCCATTTGGTGACGGCGGATAAAGATCTCTGATGAAAATGCTCTTCTGAATTTCATGCCGCAAGATTCCCTCCTTTACTTTATATATAGTGTAGTGCGTTTTGAAAGTCTGTGGGGGAAAAAGTGGACTTTGTAGGCAAATTTGGCAAATTTGGCCCGGGTTTGCGCCAAATCTGCCTACAAATTCAATCCGGTTTTCAGAAAAGATAACCGATTATGCAATGTTTCTGCTGGACAAATGCGAAAAAATTCTGTTATGATGAAAACGAAAATTGAAAACCGGGTTTGGGCATTCTGCGCGGAAAGGTAACAGAATCGTATGTTTGATGGTTTTTAACCACAGATTGTGTTATACTAAGAAAAAGTTTGGATTTTGGTTTTGAAGGCGCCGGCGGCGCAAACAAAACCCGGGCGTTGTGCCCAAAGTAAAGTGGGGATTGGCTGTGAGTTTGGAAGTAGCAATGTTTGGCGGGTTTGTGCTCCGCCACAATGGCGAACCGCTGAAATTAGAAAGAAATAACGTCACGCGCTCCATGCAGGTGCTGCAGATGCTGCTGTTCCATGGGGAGGAGGGCGTGCCTAAGGACGTCCTGATGGACCAGCTGTTTGGCTACGAGGATGGTGTGACCAATCCGGCCAACAACCTGAAGGTGACCATCAGCAACCTGCGGCGTATTTTGAAGCAGGTAGGCCTGGAGGATACCACCGTGGTATTCAAGGCGGGCAGTTATTATCTGATCACATCGGAAGAGATCACGGTGGATTCCTTCCAGTTTCACCAGCAGGCGGAGCTGGCGCTGGCCGCTCAGGGGGAAGAGCGGGTGGAGCTTCTGGAAACTGCCTGTAACCTTTATAACGGCGATTTTCTGCCCCATCTGGCCGGATGTGACTGGGCCATGGTGGCAGCGGTTCACTATAAAGAAGAATATGCGGCCTGTGTGCACGCTCTCTGCGAAGAACTTCGCCAGCGGCAGGACTGGCAGCAGATGCTGCGGGTTTCCACCCGGGCATCCGGCCTGTGTCCTCAGGAGGACTGGGACATCCTTCGCATTCAGAGCCTGCTGGCCATGCAGCGCTATCAGGAGGCCAAGGAAGTCTACGAAGAAACTGCCAACCGCATGCTGGATGAATTCGGCGTCAAGCCCAGCGAACGGCTGAACGAGTGCATGCGCCAGCTGGAAACCGTATTGCCCAGCAGCAAGGCTTCACTGGAACAGCTGCAGGAAGTGCTCAAGGAAGAGGATGTATCCCGCGGCGCATATTATTGCCCCTTCCCCAGCTTTATCGATACATACCGCACTGTGAGCCGTATGCTGGAGCGCAGTGGTCAGTCGGCCTACCTGATGATGTGCTGGATTACCGACAAGCAGGGCCACCGCATCGAGCAGCGGAGCCAGGTGGCGCAGGTGATGCCCCAGGTGGGCGAGGCGATTCACTCCGCGCTGCGCCGGGGCGATATCTACACCCGCGCCGAGGATGACCGGTTCCTGATCCTGCTCATGGGCATCAACCGTGAGAATTGCAGTATCGTCATCCAGCGGATCGACGAGTGCTACACTGAGCTGCGCCGCGGCAGCCGCGGCCCCGCCGTGACCCTTCATTATAAGATGGCCCCTGTGGGCGATATGAGCCCACAGCAGTGGAAGAGCGGCAGCGTGAACTGGGGTTAAGCATCCCGCATCAAAAACAAAAGTTAAGAAACAGAAAAGAACCTGTGTGCTAAAACAGCATGCAGGTTCTTTTTTTGTGCTCTTTCGCCTTCAAATTTGGGGATTGGGGCAGTGGGAAAGTCTGTTCCGGTAAAAAAACAGCAGACCGTTACGAAAACCACGCCTGCAAGAGGCTCACTTTAACCGTTCCTTTACTAGCCGATGGTATAGTGATAAGTGTTAAAACAGTGAAAAGGAGGGATCGGCATGGAACAGCAGGCAGCTTGCAATGGTCCGCTGCATTTGATCACCGTCTGTGTGGACAGTGACGCGGGCAGCCGGATGAGCGGGCGGATTTATCACCGCTTCAGCAACCAGCCGATCCCGTTTCTGGGAGCGGAAGGGGTGCTGTTCTCCATCGAGAAGCTGATGGACGAATGGGACTATCCCCAATCCACCTTGAAAATGCGAAGCTTCACAGGAGTTTCACCTCATCAAAGGAGGCAGCCGGGTATGGCAAGAAAGGCAATCAATGATCCACTGGCATATACCGGGCAGGACGCCACCTTCGTGGTCCATGTAAAATACCGGCAGAACGCCACCTGGCAGGGCACGGTAACCTGGGCCGATAAAAACAAACAACAGAATTTCCGCAGTGCGCTGGAGCTGATCAAGCTGATGGACAGCGCAATGGACGAAAGCTTACCACCCGAACAAGAGCAAACGGCCGAGCAGGGCGCGGCGCTCATAAACGGATAACCAAACGAACTTAGGAGGCAGCAGCTATGAAACACAAAATGTGGAGCCGTTTACTCAGCATGGCGCTGGCGGTGATGATGATCACCAGCATCGTGCCCAATAGCGCCTTCGCCGAGGCGGCCAGTGAGATCACCAACAGTACCAGCCAGGTGCAGGTGGAAGAAACCCCGGTTGTGGAGAACGATGTCCCTCAGGACGAAGTAACCGTGCCGGAAGAGGAGACTCCTACTGTTGAGACTCCGGTCGAGAGCGTGGAGCCCACTGCTGAGCCCACCGCGGAACCCACGGCAGAGCCGACCGCTGAGCCCACCCAGGCTCCCGAGGCTACCGCTGTGCCCAGCGAGCAGCCCAGCGCCGAGCCCACCGCGGCTCCGGAAGCCACCGAGACTCCGAACGCCAGCGCTCAGCCCAGCGAGACTCCCGTGCCCAGCGAGAGCCCTGCGCCCAGTGCGACTCCTGCTCCCAGCGCCAGCCCGCTGCCCAGCGAGACTCCGGTTCCCACCGAGACTCCTGCGGCTACTGAGGAGCCTGCCATCGACGGCCAGGCCCTGCTGGATGAGCTGATGGCCATTGAGGACGACGAAGCCTTCATGAAGGCCGTGAACGAGCTGACTGAAGAGCAGGTTGCTGCTCTGGAAGCTTTAGATGAGGGGGTAACTAATGAACTTTACGCTCGTTTGGAGCAAGTGAATGGAACACAAGTAACGGAAGAAAAGATATATACGGTAACAGTGGACGGCATCACTGTAACAGTTGTTGCGCCGGTAAATGCTTTGCCCGAAGATGCCAAACTGATGGTCAATTTGCTGGATGATGCGGAAGCTTATGACATAGACTCACTCATCGACCGGCTGATGGAGTCCTACGATAATTGGGAAATGATGGTGCCATTGGATATTCATTTTGAAAGCAATGGGAAAGAAGTTGAACCAACAGAACCGGTAAGAGTGTCTATTGAGATGGCGAATGAGTATACTTCGGACATCCGTCCGGAAAGTGTAAGTGTTCATCATTTTACAGAAGAAAAAGATGGTTCTGTAGAAGTAGAAATGGTAACCCAGGCCGCTCCACAACAAGCAACTTATAGAATGCTTGGCGAAAAGGAAGAGGAAAATGGTGTTCAGTTACAGAATGATGCTTTAATAGTCGAATTTGATATAGATAGTTTCTCTGTATTTACAATTACATGGGTGACGGAGGATCAGAGGTTTGATGGAGAAAAAACATACTCGATAGAATTTAGTATTATTGATACAGATGGTAATGGTTTGACGATAGACCAGCATGATAACTGGATTTATAATCTTGAGAAAGATAATAATAAGTATGCTTTTAAGGATGTAGTTCCATCAACTATAACTACACAGGATGGAAAAGAGTATATTTTCCAGAGCGCACTGTATTATGAAGCTGATAATACTAGTAGAGCTCATGCTGTGGATAGTTTTCAAAGAGTTCAGGTGAGAGATAATCCACCTATATGGCCTTTCCGTGCTCCACAATTTGCGTTACGCCTATATGATAGCGTATTTGATCCGACGCATGGTTTTTATACGATAGAAGATTCCAATGCTAAGGTAAGTCTTGTCTATCGTGAAAAGGAAATGGGAGATAGTGGTGAGGTGGTAACAGAAACGGAACTAC
Source organism: Allofournierella massiliensis (assembly GCF_964241245.1). Classification (NCBI taxonomy): domain Bacteria; kingdom Bacillati; phylum Bacillota; class Clostridia; order Eubacteriales; family Oscillospiraceae; genus Allofournierella; species Allofournierella massiliensis. The sequence goes on along the minus strand of NZ_CAXSWZ010000014.1, from coordinate 18,425 downwards.
AACGGAATAAGGTTGTTAAAGATAATGGAGATGGAACCTACAATTTGGAATTGAGTATTTCCGGGGCAGTAGGAAGTATTAATCACCCGGCAAAGATGGACGTTGTGTTTATAATCGATAATTCTAATAGTATGGAGGAGTCCATTGGTGGTTGGCAGAATGGTTCTCGGAGAACGGCCGTTCAGGAGGCTGTTCGTCAGCTAGTAACAAACCTGAGTTCCAATGAAATGTTGGATGTGCGATATAGTATGGTGCATTTTGCTTCCAGAATTACCACGACTAATTATTATAAAGATGCGTTCATGACCGAGTATTGGACTCGTAATACTCAAAGTATTATTGAAAATTCTGGAAAATATTTTGAAGAAGTTACAGACGGACCATTTGATCCAGAACAAGGAAAAGGCACCAACTATCAGGCTGGCCTTTTACAGGCTCGATCTCTTTTACTGGATTCCCGTCCTGATGCCCAAAAATATGTGATTTTCCTTTCAGATGGTAAGCCGACATTCCATTATGACTCTGTGGGTAATACAGTTGGAGACGGAAGAGAAACAAGCGAAGAGGATATTGTAGCTGCTGAAACGGAAGCGCAACGCATATCTAATTTAAATGGCTTCTATAGCATTAGAGTCGGAACAGAAGCAGAGGCAGATAAAATATTGCAGCGCATATGTGATGCAGCACAGAAAGGTTCGCATTCTACATTCGAAGATAATTTTAGAAATTTTCCTGCCAATGATATGCAATCTCTTTTAGATGCGTTTGAGAAGATAGAGGGTAGTGTTACCCAATTGCTTTGCACAAACGTACAAGTTCACGATACATTGAGTCAATATGTGGAACCAGTGATGGTGAACGGAGAAGCCAATTTGGAGATTGTAGTAACAAATGCGGAAGGTGAAAAGATTGATACTCCGAAGGGAATAACTGCATCAATCGAAGATAGAAATCTGGTTTTAAGTTTCCCGAAAGACTATAAATTACAGGAGGGATATACTTATACTGTAAAATTGCAGATTGAGGCGACAAACGAGGCTTATAAAGAGTTGTCTGAAAAAGGAGAAGAAGCTTTTTATACAGATATTGGAGATAAAAATACAGGCGATTTTTCTGAGAAAAAAGGCATTTATACAAACGGAACAGCAGAGGTTACTTATTATTACAATAATATAGATCAGTGTAATGAGTTTTCAAAACCTGTTATCAGATTACATCCTGGAAATTTAATAGTTACCAAACAGATTACAGGAGATATCCTTAAAGATGAAGCTAAATTGGAAAATCTGAAAAAATGCTTACAATTTGAAGTATCCCTAAATGGCGGTAGTGCTATTGTTGTTTCGTTAGATAGCCTTCAAGAGCAAGGTGGCGTTTATACCATTACCGATGAACGGTTACAGAACCTCAAGCCGGGCACTAATTACACGATCAAAGAAATTGGTTTTGATGTGGAAGGATATGATTGTGAGACAACAATCAATGGCGAAGAGAACGCAACAATTTCCGGAGTGATTTCTGCATCTACCCAAGACACAGTTAAGTTTGTGAATGATTATACGGCATTGGATGGTAAACTGACCTTCACCAAGACTTTGGAGGGCCTTTGCGACGGCAACACCATGGCGCTGTTCACGGTAGAGATTAAAGATGGTGATGGCAATTCCTACTACAAAACGTTGAAGTTCAACGGGACTGGCGATCAAAGTTTCACCATCACACTTCCGGTGGGCAGCTACCAGATCCGTGAGTTGAGCAACCTGGGGTACACCAACGGAGAGATTAAGCAAGGTGGAGAGACTCTGGAAAAAAATGGCGACTATTATAACTTCACAATTACGCCGGGAGGCAAAACAAATCTAACCGTCACAAACACCGCCAACAATAACAATTTTTCCAAGATAGACAAGGACACCGCTGTGAATCACTTCACAAATGGTGAGAGCGGTTGGACTTGGGAAAGACAGTAAGGGAGGGGACTGATTTTGAAACATCTGAAATACATCAAGCCAGCCCTTATTGTTGGGCTACTGATGCTGGTGGTTGTGGGAACAACCTTTGCGCTTCGTACAACCGGTCTGAAGCAAATCACCAATACCTTTGATGTGGGTGATCTGGATACGTCCATTGTGGAACCGGAAGAACCGAGCGAGCAGACACCGGTTAATAAGAATGTCACCGTGACAAACAACGGCTCGGTTAGCGCATACGTCCGTGCCCGCATCGTTGTAGATGTGGAAAATGGGCTGCTGGAGCCGGGTAAGGTACAGTTCAAGACTGAATCAGAGGCAGGGGTGGCAACTCCGGGAACCGGTGAGATCTGGGTCATTCTGGCGGATCTAGAAGAAGGAAAAGCGAAATGGCAAAAAGATGATGACGGTTACTACTATTACGAGGCGATTCTGGCACCCGAAGGCGAAACTGGACAGCTGATTACAGAAGTGAGAGTCGGCAGCGGTGTTACCAATTCCTTCGATGTAATTGTCCAGTCGGAAAGCGTTCCTGCGTTTGCAAGCAGCTGGAATAAACAGGAGGCAAAAGACGCATTTACGGCAGCGGCCAGCGGTTCGAATTCCTGAAAATAACAACGCGAAGGAGAATTACTGGTGCTTCAAAAAATTTGCAACATTCTCTCCGGAATCATTATGGTGGTGCTGCTGGTGCTGGCAGGTCTGCTGATTGTCCCCTATCTGTTGGGGTATGACGAAATGGCAGTGCTTACCGGCAGCATGCAGCCCACCATCCCGGTGGGAAGCCTGGTTTATGTGCGTGAGGTTCAGCCGGAAACTTTGGAAGCCGGCGATGTGATTACTTATCGGCTGAGCGGTGATACCCGTGTAACTCACCGGGTGATCGAAGTGAAGCCGGAAGAAAACTGTGTGGTAACCCAGGGTGATGCCAACGATTCGCCGGACGGCGATATTGCATTCGACCGGATTGTGGGCAAGATGGATTTTTCGATTCCGTATCTGGGGTTTATTGCCATGAACATTCGCACAAAAACAGGAATCATGGTTATCTGCGGTGTGCTGATTGCAATCATTCTTTTAACTTTTATCCCGGAGATCTTCGCTCCGGAAGAAAAGAAGGAGAAAAAGCAATCAACCGCCACGGAAATAAAAAGCGGGGATGCCCGCCAAAATCCCTAATTGGAAATTCAGGAAAGGAGGAATTGGATGAAAAAAAGCAAAATCGTCCTGTCGCTGGCGTCGCTGTCGCTGGTTGCGGCGGTGGCTGTTGGCGGAACACTGGCCTGGATGACCGATTCAACGCAAATCGCTACGAATACATTCAATATTGGTTCGGGATTTGCAGATGACGGGACACACAAGGGCTTGTGGCTGGACGAAACCAAAATCGGCGGTACAAGTGAAGAGCCGGAAAACCCGGCACATCCGGACCAGAATCCGAACAATCGTACCGAAGAGGATCAGACTTATGAAGGCTTGCGGCCGAACAGCACCTTTGCCAAAGACCCTACTTTCCACATAACAGAAGGTTCGATTCCCTGCTATGTGATTGCACGGATCCAGAACGGCGACAAGGCAACAGCTGCTGGTTACATTTTCAAAGCGGAAGACACCTCCACTGAAACCACTCTCACCGCAAACTGGAAAAAGGTTGCGGGTGACAATGGGAAAGACGATGCTCAGTCGATGCTTGGGCTGGATGGTTACTACATCTATGTGGATAAAACCACTCAGGAGCCGTTGATCCTCGACCCGTCGGAAGCGACGGATGACCTGACCCTGGAACCTTTGTTCCGCTATACCACACTGACCATTGATATCTCTACCGAAGAGGAGCTTGATAAAGCAGACGGGCAGCAGATCAAGATCAGCGGTGCCGCAGTTCAGGCGCAGAATGCAACCTGGGAAGAAGCGGTGAAACAGGCGATCACCACGCTGGGCTGACCCCGAATGGTGAAGAAAACAGTAACATGGCTATCCCGCCCTTGTGTGTGAAAGAGGGCGGATAACAAACAACAACACAGAAAGAGGTAAATGTTATGAACATGAAGAAAATCGCAACGATGGCAACTTGCATGGCTCTGGTGGGCGCAGTAGCAGTAGGCGGTACTCTGGCGTTGCTGACCAAGGAAGATAGCATCACCAACACCTTTGTGGTTGGTAATGGCTTCCCTGTTGATCCGGATAAGCCGACTGATAAGGATCTTCCGTTCTTCTATGTGAACGAGACCGTGGTCAAAATGGAGGAGCGCACCGGTAACTGGGTTGATGATGAAAGAGCTACTCCTGACCGGTCTATTGAGAATCAGACCTATGGCCCTCGTGATGGTAAGCCTGAAACTGATAACTGGAAAGTCACTGCAGGTGTTGAGCTTCTGAAGGATCCCCAGTTCTATGTAAACCATGATAAGGTAGTGCAAGGAAAAAAAGAAGTACCGGAAGTATTTGTGGTTGCAAAGATTGGTACGATTCCGACCGGTTTTGAGGTTTATACTGGAAAAAATGGTGCAAATTGGTATCAGGTAACCACCAGCGATGGTGGCGAAACTTGGACAAAGGTTGAAGAGCAGCTGGAGCCTAACACCAAACTGGACGCGAATACTTACTACATTTATAGCGAGCCTCTGGATGCTAACTCTGCAACCAAAGACGATTGGAATACCACTAAGCTGTTTGAGCTGGTAAAGACCAATGATCAGGTAAGCAATGACAATACCAATGAGATTGAAGTAAGTGGCGTAGCGGTTGAGACTCCGGTTAAAGGTGCCACTTTGGACAAGATCGATCTGAATACGGTTGTTTCTGCTGCCTACAAGGCGATGAACTAAAAAACGAACTCTCCCCAAAAGAGGTATATAAACCATGAACAAGAAAAGAATTCTCACCGCTGCGGTTAGCCTGTCTCTGGTAGCCGTGGTTGGAATCGGCGCCACTCTGGCGTATTTCACCGATAAAACCGAGGTGGCAACCAATGTATTCACCACCGGAAACGTGAATGTGAGTCTGATCGATCAGGCGTTCAAGAACGATTCCGATGCTACCTGGACCTTTGCTGAAAACGGTAGCGGTTATACATACAGCAACATCATGCCCGGTGACAAGCTTGGCAAAAACGTGGCTGTGCAGATCGAAGATGGTTCTCAGGACTGCTATGTGGCCGTTCGTGTGCAGATCAAAAACAACAACGATCCCGAAGGCTTGACCACTGATATGAGCGAACTGTATCAGCAGGTGGTGGATGCCAGTGCAATTCACAATTGGCTGTATGCCGAAACTGGGGATTCTATCGTGTTCTATTACCCCACTGCACTGACCAACACCAGCGCGGAAAATATCGCGCCGCTGTTCAGCTATCTGACCGTTCCCAAGACCTGGAGCAACGAGTACCTGACTGCGGATCTGAACATCAATGTACAGGCAGCTGCTGTGCAGGCAGTAAACCTGGGTGCTCCCACTGCAGTGGCGGAAGGCTCTCGCGTTGCAGATACCACAGGCGAGTGCGTGATCGAGCTGAACAAGCTGCTGTTTGCTGAGTAATCACTCGGTTTGATCTTGATAATATCTTAATCAGGTTAAATGTATTATCAAAGATGAAATGAGAGGGGGCGGCGGCCATGAAAGCAAAGGCGCTGAGTGCCGTGGCTACGGTACTTCTGCTGGCGGTAATGGCCGTCGCCCTTCCTTTCAGCGTACCAAAACTATTCGGATATCAGATTTACAACGTATTGACCCAAAGTATGGAACAGGCAATGCCGGTGGGCAGCGCAATCTATGTGAAGCGCTGCGACCCCCAGGCCCTCAGGCAGGGCGAGATCATCACCTGCCGGCTCAGCGAGGCAACGGGCCTTGTGCAGACGCATCGGGTGGTGGAAAACGACACGCAGGCGAAGCAGCTGATCACAAAGGGCGACGCAAACGCCCTGCCGGATGTGGATCCGGTGAGCTACGAGCGTGTGGTCGGAAAAGTGGTCATATGCATCCCGGTGCTGGGCACAGTGTCGGAGATGCTCCATTCCGGGCCAGGCGTCACGGCCTGTGTGGCGATTTTTGCCCTGGCGATCATCCTATGGACACTTGCAGACAAAACAAAGAAAAGGGAGCGTTCCAAGTGAAGAAAAAAGTTTTGCTGATGGGTCTGGCAGCAGTCATGGTCATGGGCGCAGTCGTGGGCGGCTCCCTGGCGGCAGGCCAGGCGAGTGCGGAGAACCCGGTCACGGCGCCTCTGGCGGCGGCCACCCTGAACATTGAATGGAACGGCGGCGAAAGCAAGTCGGTTGGTTTCACGGTGACCGACAAAGCACTGATGCCGGCGGACAACATCGAAGTTAATAACGGCTATGAAGTAGACAATACCGGCAGCGTGGATGCCTACATCCGCGTAACCGTAACCAAATACTGGGCGGATGGGAAAGGCAAAACCACCGATCTCGCCGCCGAAAACATCGAGCTGGGCCTGAACAGTGAGGACTGGCTGCAGGCGGAAAGCCTGTTCGAGGGCAACTCGAACGAGACCGAGGTATACTACTACAAGTACCCGGTTCCGGCGGGCCAGAGCACCAGCGAGCTGCTGGAGACCATCGGCATTCCGGCTGACCTGACCAACGACTACGCGGACAAGACCGTGAAGCTGGAGGCCGTGGCGGACGGCGTGCAGTTCGCCGGCGCGGACGCAGCCGACCTGAACGCCAGCGGCATTCTGGCCAGCTGGGGCGTTGTGGCCGAGCTGGACGCCAACGGCAATCTGGTCAGCGTGACCGAGTAAGCGGGAGGAGGCAGTGAAGATGAAGAAAAAACTGATCGCGAGCCTTTTCTCGCTGGCTCTGAGCGCGGTGTTTGCGCTGGGCTGCTTTGCCGCCACCGACAAGGTGGTCTATGACGGCGCCAACCTGACCTACACCGGCGGCGCCGAGATGAGCGGCTTTACCCAGATGATTCCGGGCAAGACCTACACTGGCACCATCACGCTGGAGAACACCGGCGAAAAGGCCGCCTATTTCTACATGGACACCAGCGTTGTGAGCACCCTGATCGGTGCTTCCAGCGAAAAGGACACCGGCTACACCGTGAGCCTGACCTGCGGCGGCAACACCCTGTACGGCTACGATCCCGCCACCGGCAAGGCCACCGGCACGCTGGTGGGCGGCGATACCACCGCCGGTCTGGAAGAGCTGAACAAGCAGCTGGAGGAGTATCCGCTGGTTGCCACGCTGGAGCCCGGTCAGACCGCGGACGTGGTGCTGAGCATCACCCCGGACGCCACCGCCACCAATGTGAGCTACATGGGCGCGGAAGGCAAGATTGAGTTCCGGTTCCAGGCGGCGGACGTGCCCGACGTGAAAACCGTTGTGACCACCGAGAAGGTGCAGGGCGAGCCCGACGTGGTGACCCAGGTGCGCACCATTGTGGTATCCGCCAAGACCGGCGACTTCAACACCATTGCGGTGTGCGCGGTGGTGGTTGTGCTGGCGGCGATTGTGCTGCTGGTGCTGACCAAAAAGAAAAAGAAGGAGGAAGCAAGCGATGCGCAAGACGAATAAGCTGTTGGCCGGGCTGATCAGCCTGAGCCTGGCGGTGAGCGTCAGTGCCATGCCCGCTCTGGCGGCAGAAGGCGACACTTCCTCCACCGAACCCACCACTTATGTGGTGACCTTCCGCCCCGGTGAGCACGGCCGGTTCACCGATTCCTTCATCGATGGCCTGAAGGCCTGCGGTGAGGTGCGCACCAGTGAAGCCACCGGCGCGGTGGCGGTGCAGCTGGACGAGGGCGATCCCCTTCCCAACGCGCCTCAGCTGACCGACATTGTGATGAACGAGGACGCATCCCGTTACTTTGTGACCGATGCGGCCCAGGGCTACACCGGCGGTACCGCCGGCGGCGACCTGGATGCGGTGGCCCAGTACACCCTGCGCGCCAGCACCGAGGATGCGATCTTTACGGTGCAGTATCTGGACCGTGAGACCGGCGCGGAGGTGGCTCCCACCCTGCAGGGCTCCGCTCCTGTGGGCCAGAACCTGACCTTCTACGCGCTGAACAACATCGAGAACTACACCGCCGAGGTGGCCAGCCAGCAGCTGACCGTTTCCGCCAACGCGGACGAGAACGTGGTGACCTTCTACTACACCGCGGGCGTGAACAACGTGACCGAGACCGTGACCGTGCCGGGTGGCACCATCACCGAGTATGAGGACCAGACCGTTGTGGGCGGCGCGGCTGTTGCAGGCGGCGGCGCGGGCGGTGCCGGCGGAGCCGGTGGCGCAGGCGCTGGCGGTGCAGGCGCCGGTGACGGCGGCGATACCGTGACCATCCCGGAAACCGAGACTCCCCAGGCGGGCGGCGATAACACCCCCGGTGGTGAGGACGTGGAGATCCCGGACGAGAGCACCCCGCAGGCAAACCTGCCCGGCGAGAACGCAAACGGCAGCATGATGCCCATGGTACTGGGCGGCGCGGCGCTGGCCATTGTGGTGATCGCGGCCATCGTGTGGGCGATCAACCGCCGCAAGAACGTTGACGGCGAGTGATTCAAGCAGTAAAATAAAACAGAGCCGGCTGTGAAGGCAAAAACGCCTGTTCACAGCCGGCTTTTTTATTGATCAGAAAGGGGGAGTGGCCCATGCCCGCACCCGCAAAGCAAACAAAGAGAAGGTTCGGTTTGCTGGATTTTATACGGATTCTTCTGGTGCTGGTGATTTTGTGTGCCCTTGGTGTGATTGCCTACCGTCTGTGGGACTACAAGACAGGCACCGACCGCTACGACCAGTTACAGCAGCAGGCGGTGCAGCCTGTGGAGGAAACACAGGAAGAAGGCTTTGTTCCGCTGGACATCGATTTTGACGCGCTGAGGGAGGAAGGCCCGGACATCATTGGCTGGATTGATTTTGATTCGGTGGAAATCAGCTACCCCATTGTGTACAGCGGCGACAACAGCTATTATCTGCGTCGTCTGTGGGATGGCAGCTATAACCAGGCAGGCACCCTGTTTCTGGAGGGCAACAACCAGAGCCTGGACGATCTGCACGCCATTGTATACGGCCACAACATGCGCAACGGCACCATGTTTGCGCCTTTGAAGGAATATCTGGACCCGGACTTTTTTGCGGAAAACGGCGGCTGGTTTACCCTGTACACGCCGGAAGGGGCCTGGCGCTACCAGCTGTTCTCCATCCATGAAGCGGAGCCGGACGATCCTCTTTACACGGTGGGCTTTGTGGTGGGGGATGAATACACCGCGTTTTTAAAAACCTTGCGGGAGGCACGCCTGTACGATACTGGCGTGACGGTGTATTCTGATGACCATGTACTTACCCTGAGCACCTGTACCGACGACGGCAACGACCGGATTGTGGCACATGCCCGCCGGGCCGAAGCGGTGGAGTTGCCCTGAGGGGAAGAAAATAAAGGGAGCGTGAGGAGCAATGGCAATGCGTTTGACCCCGTACCAGCAGGCCATGCTGGACGGCGCAAAGGGTGAAATTCTGGCCAAGGTAATGAAAACGCTGGTGATGTACGGCGAGGCCTTTGGCGCCGAGGAGATGATCCCGGTGACGGCGGAGAAAGGGCATCTGGTGACCAGCTTTGGCCTTTCCATGATGAAGCCGGTGTATGACCTGATGGATCAGCTGATTGAAGGCGGCGCAGTGAACGGCCAGAAATTCAGCGTGGATCCCCGACCGCTGGATCCGGCTGTGCCGGTAAACCTGCTGCAGAAGCTGGTGTTCAAATTCATGTATTCCAAGCAGTCGGACTACGAGGCGCAGCTGCGGCAGCTGGGCCTTGTGGAAAACGATGCCTTCACCTGCACCTGCTATCTGCCCCAGGTGGGAAATGAGCCAAAGCAGGGGGAAATCCTGAGCTGGGCGGAATCCAGCGCGGTGGTCTATGCCAACAGCGTGCTGGGCGCCCGCTGCAACCGAAATTCCGGCATTCTGGAGCTGTTCGGCTCCATTGCCGGGTGCGTGCCCAAGTTTGGACTGCTCACCGATGAAGGCCGCATGGCCAGCTGGGTGGTGGAGGTGAAAACCAGCCGCCGACCGGAGGCTCAGATTCTGGGCAGCGCCATCGGCATGAAGGTGATGGAGGATGTGCCCTACATCCGCGGGCTGGATCAGTGGCTGGGCGGCCAGCTGGATGACGCAGCGAAAGCCTACCTGAAGGACATGGGCGCGGCCAGCGCCAGCAACGGCGCGGTGGGCCTGTACCATGTGGAGGGCATCACCCCGGAGGCCTGCCAGCAGGGCAGGGCGCTCGTCCGGCCGGATGCGAAGGTCTATGTGATCGACGATGCGGAACTGGAGCGGGTACGGGCAGGCTATCCCTGCATCTGGAAGGATCCGAACGCCAAGCCGAAGCTCTGCTTTGTGGGTTGCCCCCATCTTTCGCTGGAGCAGCTGAACCAGTGGGCCGATGACTTGTGCGCCGCGCTGGAGCAGGCGGGCCGGAAAACCGTTGCGGTGCCCACCGTGTTCACCGCAGCACCCGCGGTGGCCAAAGCCTTTGAGCAAACACCTGCGGCCGGTCGTCTGAAAGGCACGGGCGTGGTGCTTTCCTCCATCTGCCCGCTGATGTACATGAACAATCCGCTGTGTGGCAAGATGCCGGTGGCTACCAGCTCCAACAAGCTGCGCACCTATTCCTCGGCCCGTTATTACACCGACGCCGAGATGCTGCGGATCATGGTGAAAGGGGAGTGCTGAGATGAAACAGTTCAAGGGCCGCCCGGTGGTGCCGGGCAAGGCAAAGGCGGAGGCTCTGGTTTCCCACGGGGGCTTCAACACCCTGGCCAGCTTCCAGAAAAGCCTGATGTTCGGGGATAAAAACGCCACCTGTTCCGATCAGAACAACCCGGATCTGTACCAGAAGCCCATGGCGGGTAAGGCGCTGTGCCTGCCCATGACCATCGGCTCCACCACCGGCGGCATGGTGCTGTACACCGCCGCCTGTATGGGCCGTCAGCCCGCCTGCCTGCTGTTCAGCCAGCCCATCGACAGCCTGGCCGCGGCCGGTGCAATTCTGGCGGGCGTCTGGAGCGAGAACCCCATGCCCACGGTGGACAGCCTGGGCGAGGAGTTTTTGCAGGCGGTGAAAACCGGCGACCCCATCACCGTGGAAGAGGACGGAACCGTGACTGTGGGCTGATGCTCCGGTATTGCCAATAAACAGAAGATAAGAGAAAGACCGCCGGGTGGTTTGCAGGCACCCGGCGGTCTTTCTCTGCTTGAGAGCTGAAAAAGGAAGAATACATATGGTATTGGGAAATGTCAAATTTACAAATGGGAGCAATTGCGGTGCGGCTGCCCCCGGGCCGAATCAGGCCAGCTGAGCGCCCAGCCCACGGCAGGCAGCTTCCGCTTCGGCATCCGGCGCATCGTTGCAGATCACGCCTTCTGCCACAAGGTTGGCACCGGCATCCGCGCAGCGGGCCTGCCAGATGCGCATCCACTCGCCGTCGCCCCAGCCGTAGGAGCCGAACAGGCCCAGCTTTTTGCCGTTCAGTTCAGGCTCACAGGCAGTGAACATGGGTTCGAACTCGCCCTCCTCCAGCTGCTCCGCACCCATGGAGGGGCAGCCGAAGGCCACGGCGTCATATTCAGCCAGCTGATCCGGGCCGAATTCTACGGCGGTGAGCAGAACGGCCTCGCCGCCTGCGTTACGCACGCCTTCGGCCACCTGAGCGGCCATCTGTTCGGTGTTTCCGGTTCCGCTCCAATATACAACTGCAACTTTGCTCATCATGATACACATCCTTTCGGGAAAATGAAAAATGCTTCAGGCGGCTACGGTGAGCTGCAGAATGCTGCGCCCGCCGCTGAACAGCCGCCAGTAAACACCCCGGCATTTCTGGTATTTGGCAAAGAGCTTGGCGGTCTCGCATTCGTTGCAATAGACCTTCCAACAGCCGGAGCACTTGTAGTGAGCGCCGCCATTGTCAATAAAGCCCTGCACGTCTCCCAGCGGGTAGCTGAGAAACAGGCCAATCTCATGGGGAAAAGCGTCCTGAGTACAAAGGCGCTGGCTCAGATGCTCCAGCGCGGCGTCAGGGCTCAGGTTGGTATAGCCCTCGCGGGCCAGAAATTCCGGAACCCCCGGTTTGCACAGATCACAGGCCAGCCGCTGCGGGCGGTAGACATAGATCAGTGCGCAGCCGTTTTTGGCACGCAGCAGCCGCAGGCAAACGCCCTTGGGCTCCAGCGCCCGGTGCCAGCCGAGAACCTGAGCGGCCAGCTGTTCCTGACTGCTGTAACGGCAGGAAAACAGATTGGCGGTTTTCAGATTGGCCAGTGTGGGGGAACAATGGTCGATGAGGTAACGGTCCAGTGGCATGGCGGGCGGCTCCTTTCCGGGGATTGATGACGGTTAGCTTCAGCTAACTTGACTGCATTATAGCACGTTCCTGATGCGGACGCCTTCAAAATCGTGGCTGGTTCTTTCAAAAAATCGCACGAGGGGCGGTTGACATTCCACTCCGGTTAGTTTATACTAATCACAAAGTTAGAAGCGACTAACTAATGAAGCGAAGGGCGCACATCGCCTTCCATATAAAAGGAGAGAGAACCATGAACCGGGAATTGCTTCAGGCTATTTACGATCATCGTGCCATTTGCACGGCAGTGGAGCAGCGGCAGGAGGAACGTGCGCTGGAGCTGTGGGCGGAAAAGGCCCGGCTGCTGCGCGAGGAGGAAGCTGCCGAGCGCAGTGCCATGCTGGAGGCGTTGAGCCAGAGCCTTTACGACCATATTTTACGGGTGCAGGGGAACGCTCCGGCGGAGTTCCGCCATGCCAGCCGGGAAATGTATACCCGCACGCTGCCCCAGAAGGCGCTGGAAGGGCATGGGGCCGAGATGATCCGCCAGTACATCCGCCGCATGAATGAGGATGGCCGGCAGGATGACCACATCCGCATGGCCTGCTGTTACATTGCCACCCATCTGAGCGAGCCGTTCACACTGGAAACAGTGGCAAAGCATGTGTTTGTGAGCAAATGCTATCTGTGCAGGATGTTCCGCAGCCAGACCGGTCAGAGCTTTTCCCAGTATGTGACCGCTCAACGGCTGGAACGGGCGGAGCATCTGCTGCGCCACAGCGGTCTTTCCATCGACCGGATTGCCGAGCAGTGCGGCTTTGGCAGTGCGGCCTACTTTGCCACAACCTTCCGGCGGCACAACGGCGTAGCACCCAGCACCTGGCGCCGCCAGCTGCGCACCCGGCAGAAAGCGGGGTGAGGGGATGGAACTGGAACGAAAACGCCGCTCCGAGCAGGAAATAGTGCGCAAAATGATCGAGATCTACTGCAGGGGACAGCATAAAAGCAAAAAAGGCTGCCTGTGCCCGGAGTGTGAGGCCCTGGCCGCTTATGCGCACGCCCGCACCGAGCATTGCCCCCGCATGGCGGAAAAAACCTTTTGCAGCGCCTGCCCCCGGCCCTGCTACAAACCCCAGCTGCGGGAGCAGATGAAGCAGGTGATGCGCTACGCAGGCCCCCGGATGCTGCTGCACGATCCGGTGGCGGCGGTGCGCCATCTGGTACTGACCCGGTCGCTTTGAAACCTGACAGTCGAACCCCCCGGTCCGCATGGATCGGGGGGTTTTTTGCCCCAAAACCGGCAAAATGTAAAAATATTATGAAAAGAGATTGGACATATTGACAGAATGGTCCGGGATGAATAAAATACTTAAGTAACATAATTAATATAGATAACAACTGACGAAGTCAGTCGAGAATGGGGGATAAAATGAAGGAAATGGAAAACAGCAACGCGCTGCAGATGCTGCGTGCCATGGACCGCATCCGGCGGGCCTGGAAGAACGCCAGCCCCAGCGAAACGCTGAACAAATCGCAGTTTTTCACCCTGATGACGCTGCACAACAAGGGGGCGGATGCGTTTGGCGGGAAATGCCCGCACGTTGACCCTTATGAACCCATGACCCTGTCGGCACTGGCAAAGGCGATGAACCAGAGCATGCCGGCGGTGAGCCAGAGGATTCGGCGGCTGGAGGAGCTGGGCTATGTGTGCCGTACGCCGGACGAAAGCGACCGGCGCACGATGTGGATTGCCCTTACCGGGCAGGGCAACGCGCTGCTGCAGGAAAACTGCCGGGACATGTTCCGGCGGCTGGAGCGGATGATGACCCGGCTGGAGCGGCAGGGAGAACGAACACCCGCACAGGTGATCGAAGCCTTTAACTATCTGGCGGATGCCATGGAGGAGGAATTCGGCACACCATAAACCCGGCGTGTTCACCGAGACAAAGCAAATTTAACAGCTGCCGCCCGATTGCGGACGGCGCTGGCAGTAAGGAGAAACGAGTATGCTGAAACTGAAGCGATATTTAAAGCCCTATCTGGGCCTGTTGCTTGTGGGTGTGGCGCTGCTGTTCGGCCAGGCAATGCTGGAGCTGACGCTGCCCAACTACATGAGCGACATCGTGAACGTGGGCCTGCAGCAGGGCGGCATCACACAGGCTGCGCCTGAGGTGATTGACAGCGATGCCATGGCCATGATGCAGATGTTCATGTCCGAGGAGGACAAGGCTCTGGTAAACGCGGCCTATGAGCCCCTGAGCGAGCGGGAGGATGCGGCAGACCTGAAGGAAACCTATCCGAATGCAGGGGATGAGGATCTGGCTCTGGCTGCTGACCCGGAAAACGGGGTGAACGAGGCCTTTAACCGGGCCGCCTATGCGCTGGTAAGCATGATGGAGGAGCTGGCTCCGGCCGATTCCGCCACCCAGAGCGAGGAGCAGGCCAGTGGAACCCTGGATGCGGAGGCCATGGTTCAGCTCACCGCCATGCTGCAAAGCGGCGCGCTGGATGAGCAGCTGAACGAGGCCATTGCCACCGCGGCGGTAACCCCCGAAAGCATGCTGGATCAGACCGGCGTGGTGCTGACCAAGAGTTTTTACACCCAGTTGGGTGCAGACACCGACGCCATCCAGACTTCTTACATCCTGAAGGTTGGCCTGCGCATGGCGGGTCTTGCCATTCTGCTTACCGTGTGCGCCATTTCGGCAGGCTTCTGCATGGCGCGCCTGGGCGCAGGTGTGGGCCGTGATCTGCGGCGGGATGTGTTCCGCAAGGTGAGCTACTTCAACAACAACGAGATGGATCAGTTTTCCGGCGCCAGCCTGATTACCCGTTCCACCAACGACATTACTCAGGTGCAGAACTTTTTGAGCATCGGCCTGCGCATGATGTGCTTTGCCCCCATCATGGGCATTGGCGGCCTGATTATGGGTCTGTCCAAATGCCTGAATCTGGCCTGGGTACTGGCGCTGGCCCTGATCGTGATGCTGGGCCTGATTCTCACCCTGTTTGCGGTGGCCATGCCCCGCTTCAAGAAGATGCAGACCCTGATCGACCGGCTGAATCTGGTGAGCCGGGAGGAGCTGAGCGGCCTGATGGTGGTGCGCGCCTTCTCCAACCAGCCCTTCATGCAGAACCGGTTTGAAAAGGCCAACAAGGATCTGACCGGCAACACCCTGTTCGTGAACCGGGCCATGGCTACCATGATGCCCTTCATGATGCTGGTGATGAACGGCCTGTCGCTGTTGATCGTCTGGTTCGGCGGCAAGCAGATCGCTGCCAGCAACCTGCAGGTGGGCGATATGATGGCCTTCATTCAGTACGCCATGCAGGTGATCATGAGTTTCCTGTTCATCAGTATGATGTTCATCATGGTGCCTCGCGCCTCGGTTTCTGCCGAGCGTATCAACGAGGTGCTCACCTGCGAGAGCACCGTGGCCGACCCCGCGCAGCCCACCGAGATGAATCATCCGGTAAAGGGTGTGGTGGAATTCAAGGATGTGTCCTTCCGCTATGAGGGCGCGGATGCCAACGTGCTGGAGCATGTGAGCTTTACCGCCCGCCCGGGCGAGACGGTGGCCTTCATCGGCGCCACCGGCTCCGGCAAATCCACCCTGGTAAACCTGATTCCCCGTTTCTACGATGCCACCGAGGGCAGCATCACCGTGGACGGTGTGGATGTGCGCCAGCTGCGCCAGAAAGACCTGCGCGATGCCATCGGTTATGTGCCCCAGAAGGGCCTGCTGTTCAGCGGCACCGTGGCCACCAACCTGCGCTACGGTCGGGCCGATGCTTCGGATGAGCTGCTGAAGGAAAGCGCGGACATCGCCCAGGCCACCGAGTTTATCCAGACGCTGGAAAACGGCATGGACACCGCCATCAGTCAGGGAGGCACCAACGTATCCGGCGGTCAGCGCCAGCGGCTTTCCATCGCCCGTGCGCTGGTAAAACAGGCTCCCATCTATATTTTTGACGACACCTTCTCTGCCCTGGACTTCAAGACCGACGCAAAGCTCCGTGCGGCGCTGAAGGGCTACACCGAAAAGTCCACGGTATTCATCGTGGCGCAGCGTGTGTCCACCATCATGCACGCGGATCAGATCCTTGTGCTGGACGAAGGCCGCGTAGTGGGCAAGGGCACCCATGAGGAGCTGCTGAAAAACTGCGAGACTTACCGCGAGATTGCGGAAAGCCAGCTTTCGAAGGAGGAATTGGCATAATGGCAGGACCGATGAGACATGGCCCCGGCGCAATGGCCGTGGGCGAAAAAGCCAAGGACTTCAAGGGCACCATGAAAAAGCTGCTGGCTTATATGCGGCGTTATCTGCCCAGCATCGTGATCGCACTGCTGTGCGCTGTGGGCGGCACGGTGTTCTCCATCTTCGGGCCCAAGATTCTGGGCCAGGCCACCACCAAGCTGTTTGAGGGCGTGATCGCCATGCTCACCGGCACCGGTGGCATCGACTTTGCAGCCATTGGTCAGATTCTGCTGTTTCTGGCAGGGCTGTATGTGCTCAGCGCGCTGCTTTCGTATGTGCAGGGCTGGGTGATGGCCGGCATCGCCACCAAGGTGAGCTACGCCATGCGCACCGATATCAGCCGTAAGATCGACCGGCTGCCCATGTCCTATTTTGACCGGGTACCCCACGGCGAGGTGCTCAGCCGCATCACCAACGATGTGGATATGGTCACCCAGACGCTGAACCAGAGCCTTTCTCAGGTGGTCACTCAGCTGACCATGATTGTGGGCGTACTGTGCATGATGCTTTCCATCAGCCCGCTGATGACGCTGGTGGCCATCTGCATTCTGCCGGTGTGTCTGGTCATTGTGATGAATGTGGTGCGCCACAGCCAGAAGTTCTTCCGCCGCCAGCAGGAATACCTGGGCCATGTGAACGGCCATGTGGAGGAGATGTACGGCGCCCATGTGGTGGTCACCGCCTTCAACGGCCAGGAGGAGAGCATCGAGACCTTCAACGGTCTGAACGAAAAGCTGTACCAGAGCGCTTGGAAGAGCCAGTTTTTGAGCGGCATGATGATGCCTCTGATGAACTTTGTGAGCAATCTGGGCTATGTGGCCATCTGTGTGCTGGGCGGCTTCCTTTCGCTGAGCGGCACCATCACTGTGGGTGATATTCAGGCCTTCACCCAGTATGTGCGCCAGTTCACCCAGCCCATCACCCAGCTGGCGAACATTTCCAATCAGCTGCAGATGACCGCTGCGGCCGCCGAGCGTGTGTTCCTGTTCCTGGAAGAGCCGGAAGAAGTGCCAGACACCAAGGAGCCGGTGCCCAGCAGCGAAATCAACGGTTCGGTCTACTTCGCCCACGTACACTTTGGCTATGTGCCGGAAAAGACCATCATCAACGACTTCTCCGCCATTGTGCAGCCGGGCACCAAGGTGGCCATCGTGGGCCCCACCGGCGCAGGCAAGACCACCATGGTCAAGCTGCTCATGCGCTTCTACGATGTGAGCGACGGCGCCATTCTGCTGGATGGCTACGACGTGCGTCAGTTTGAGCGGGGCGATATGCGCAGCGCCTTCGGCATGGTGCTGCAGGACACCTGGCTGTACAACGATACCATTCGGGAGAACATCCGCTTCGGCCGGCTGGACGCTTCCGATGAGGATGTGCTGGCCGCGGCCAAAGCTGCTCAGGTGGATCATTTTGTGCGCACCCTGCCTCAGGGCTACGACACCATTCTGAACGAGGATGCCAGCAACATCAGTCAGGGCCAGAAGCAGCTGCTGACCATCGCCCGCACCATCATCTCGGATCCCAAGATCCTGATTCTGGACGAAGCCACCTCCAGCGTGGATACCCGCACCGAGCTGGCCATTCAGAAGGCCATGGACGAACTGACCAGAGGCCGGACCAGCTTCATTATTGCCCACCGCCTGTCCACCATCCGCGATGCGGACATGATTCTGGTGATGAAGGATGGCGACATCGTGGAGACCGGCAACCACAATGAGCTGCTTGCCAAGGGCGGCTTCTACGCAAATCTGTATAACAGCCAGTTCGCAAACGGCGAGGAATAAGACCTTTCCGGTCTTAGCATGGCAAATCAAAAAGGGGGCTGTTGCAAAATAGCCTAAAATGAAAAAAATGAGATAGACTTCCCCGAAAGGGTTGCCTATCTCATTTTTTGT
>NZ_CAXSWZ010000013.1:0-95590 GCF_964241245.1 Allofournierella massiliensis | reverse complement strand
ACAGTACAGAGGCTTGGCCCAGGTGACAAACTGGGTGAAGCTTAAATTTGCTGCCATGAATCTGAAAAAGCTGGCCACCTGGAAATGGAATGGCCGCCATCCGGCACCGGATGGCGGCAAACGGTCCAGATTGCGCGAAAATGCGCCTGACATTTCACTGCTTTTTCCACCTGTCTTCTTGTTTTCAAACAGAAAACCTGCTCTGGCCTGATTGCCAAAGCAGGTTTTTCTACAGGCTGAAACCCCGGATCTGGCCGGGGTTAAGAACAGGCGGCGAAACACTGACTGCTCCGCCCCTTCTGTTTTCAAATCTGCTGATCCAGTTCGCTGATGCCGCAAAACCGGTAGCCGTTTTCCGAAAACCAGTCAATGATATCCGGTAATGCCTTCACCGTATTTTTCGTGGCTTTGGTATCGTGCATCAGCACCACGCAGGTGGTCTTTCCTTCCGCTTCATTCACCACATTTTCATAGATTGTCCCGGCACTGGGGTGACCTCCCGCCGCATCTTCCGCGCAGACGTTCCAGTCCACATACCGGTAGCCCTTTTCCTCCGCCTGTTCCTTCAGAGCTTTCATGATCCCGCTGCCACCATATTTGTGGCTCACCGTGTTGGTGCTGCCGCCGGGAAACCGCAGCCAATGGATGGTATCCAGATTCACATAGGGTTCAATGGTCTGGCGCAGCTGCTTGATGTCTGCCCAAAAGGCGGTGGTGCTTTCGTAAATGGTCTTGTAGCTGTGGCTATAGCTGTGAAGGCCGATCTGGTGCCCCTCCTCGGTCATGCGCTGCAGCAGCGGAAGATATTTCTGGTTGTTCTCGGCCCCCACCACAAAAAACGTGGCGCACACGCCCTTTTCCTTTAAGATATCCAGCACCGATTCTGTGGTGGCGCTGGGGCCGTCGTCAAAGGTCAGAAATACCCGCTTTTCCTGTTCTGGTGTTTCGCTTTGCCCCGCTGCCGCCGGAACCACCGGCACGTTGGTCAGGTCCGCATTGCTGCATACCGCACTCTGCCCGGCAGCCCAGAGCATTGCCCCGGCCACTGCCGCGCAGCATACCCCCCATGCTGTCAGCCAGAAAATGCGCTTTCGTTTCATGGATGCTTTCATATCCGATCCCCTCGTTTTCCATTGTTGATTTGCCTCGGCAAACCTTTTATACTTATAGCTATGAAGTTCGGGGATGGGTTATCCCCTTTTTTGAAGGAGAAAAATATGGAAATCGCAACCCTTATATTGGCCGCCCTGGCCTGTATCTTCAGTCTGCTGGCTCTGCTGCGCCGCCCGCCGCAGAGCGATTTGTCCGGGGAGGATCTGGAAAAGGTTCGGCAGGATCTGCTGGCGGAAATCCGCCAGACCCGCCAGGAGCTGAGCGGCCGTGTAATGGCCGGCATGCAGGCGGGCGCCAACCAGACTGAGCAGAAGCTGGAAAGCATTCGCACCACCATGGAGGTCCGGCTGAACTCCATGCAGGCCAGCAACGACCGGCGCCTGAACGAGATGCGGCAGACTGTGGACGAAAAGCTGCAGAAAACGCTGGAGGACAAGCTGCAGAAGAGCTTTGGTCTGGTGAGTCAGCAGCTGGAAATGGTCTACAAGGGGCTGGGCGAGATGCGCACTCTGGCTGCCGGAGTGGGCGATTTGAAGAAGGTTCTGAGCAATGTTAAAACCCGGGGCATTCTGGGCGAGATTCAGCTGGGGGCCATTTTGAACGAGATTCTGGCCCCGGAGCAGTTTGCAGAGAACGTGGCCACTGTGCCCGGAAGTTCCGAGCGGGTGGAATTCGCTCTGCGGCTGCCCGGTGACGGAGACGGCCAGGTATGGCTGCCCATCGACGCCAAGTTTCCCTCGGACGCTTATTCCGCCCTGCTGGCCGCCTACGATCTGGGAGACCGGGCCGCAGTGGAGACTGCCGCCAAGGAGCTGGACAAACGCATCCGCAGCTTCGGCAAGGACATTCACGACAAATACATTGCTCCGCCTCACACCACCGACTTCGGCGTGATGTTCCTGCCGGTGGAAGGTCTTTACGCCGAGGTGGTGCGCCGCGGCATTGCCGAGCGGCTGCAGCGGGAATACAAAATCGTAGTGGCCGGCCCTACCACCATGGCCGCGCTGCTGAACAGCCTGCAGATGGGCTTCCGCACCCTGGCGATTCAGAAGCGGTCCAGCGAGGTCTGGAAGGTGCTTGCCAGCGTGAAAGCGGAGTTTGACACCTTTGGCCAGGCGCTGGCTCAGGCACAGAACCGGCTGAATCAGGCCAGCCATGAGCTGGAAAATCTGGTAGGCGTGCGCACCCGTCAGATTCAGCGCAAGCTGCGTCAGGTGACTGAACTTCCGGCAGACAGCGATGTCGCTGCCATGCTCGGCCAAGACAGCCTGGAAGAAAATGAAAGTTAAGTATTGACTTTTTGCTGTAAACCTGATAAACTATCTCTTGCGGTCACAATCGGCCGCAGGATTATGCGAGGGTGGCGGAATCGGCATACGCGCATGTTTGAGGTGCATGTGGTTTTTACCTTGAGGGTTCAAGTCCCTTTCCTCGCACCAAAGTTGCTTATCAGCCCAGTTGGCAAACAGTTGTTGATTGCCTTTGGTTGTAAGCGTTGAAAAGAGCTCCGGGAAACCGGAGCTCTTTTCTTTTCCTGAACCATTATACGCAAACAGACAGAGCGCCCGGAGGAATTTCTCCCCGGGCGCTCTGTCTGTTATTTCGGAAGGAAGTTTCCAGAAGTTGTCTCTCACATGCAAGATTCATCACACGGGAATGTCTGCCGCTGAATTGAAGCTGCTCCTTCCAGCTGCAGCTCGATTCTGTCCCGCGGGATGGGGCATTCCAGATACACCGGATGATCCTTGTCAAGAGCAGAAACCACCAGCGTAATTTTCTGCCCCTGTTCAATCTGCTTGCGGAACCGTTTCAGGCCAATTTCCCAATGCTGGTCGTAATTGAACCAGTCAGCCATCAGGGTATCGCCGCAGTAAAGCTGCGCCACATTTCCGACAAGCCGGAATGCAACGCGGCAATCCTCACAGGCAGAGAAAATATCCCGGGGAACATGCAGGACATACTCTTTGGCAGGCTGTGCAGAGAACAGATAGTCGTCCCCTTCCATCGGGTGATGCGCCGGCATTTCTTCGAGCCGGATTCCCATGCAGTTCCCGGAAGCCGTTGCCCGATCCACCGTATAGTTCTGCCCGTCGCACGCAAGGACTGTATCATGGCAGAAGAACACCCGACCATTCATTTTCCACAGCGACTCCGCCTGTTGCTGGGTCAGCAGATACAGCTCGGTTTTCTCATTTCCTTTGCAGGCGGTAAATGCCGGAGTCTGCCCCTCATTGGCCACAAGCAACGTTTCTCCGTCGGCATTCTGCCCTGTCAGATGCGCCCCTTCCCCTGCAGCCAGTTTGCCCCGGCACGCAATGCCGTCGGGGACAAAGAAGTAGTAACGGGTTACTCCATCCGCCTTCTCATAGCAGATGGGCTGTGCCAGCAGATACTCCACCCGGATCAGTCCATACTCCCTCTTCATGGGGAACATGGCCGAAACGCCGGATGGAACATCCAGGCGGGGAATGCCGCAGGAGCCCTGTGCCGTGTGCACTGTAATCTCGGCGTTTTCGATGGGATCGTACGGCACAAGGCGCTGATGGTTGTTTACGAACAGATATCCACCGCCTTCGGGATGAATGCGAACCGACACCTTGCGATCAATCTGCCCGCCGGTCTTTTCGCAGAAGAAAGGCTGTGCAGCGGCAAATTCTTCCGCATAATCGGCCAGGAAAAGGTGAAGCAGCCGCAGGCGGTGGTAAGACCGCCGCAAGAAGCCGTATTCCGAAATGGGCGCCTGAAAGTCGTAGCTGGAAATGGGGCAATTGTTCGGGTATCCGGTAGAGCGGCTTTCCTGATAACGTCCCTGCGGATTGCGCCCACCGTGATACATATAATATCCCAGCACATTTACCCACTGTGCCAGATGCATCAGCCCAATGAAATAGGCATCCCGATCCGAAATGATCGGCCGCCGGTGCTCGTACACCTGCACCCCGCAGCCAAGCTCACAGGTTGCATACGGAAAATCGTCATAGGGAAGCTCTTCCCATACAACATCCTTAAGGATATCGACATCGATTCCCTTGTCGATTTTTTCGCTGCTGATGCAAAAGCGGTTGTGCACCGGAAGAGGCTGCGTGTTCTGTACCCAGGGTCGCTCGGGATAACGACCGAACATGGGCAGAAGATCCCCTTTCAGGCTGCCATTTGGCGGCCATGCGGTAATGGTGTACAGCGGCAGACGAAATCCGACTTCAACGGCCATTTTGCGCAGACTGGGAATGTAATCCCGATCCTTGCCGCCGTATTCATTTTCCAGCTGAATGCCGATAACGACCGAGCCATTTTGATAAAAGAAATCCTTCACCTGCTCGTAATAGGCGCGGTACAGATTCCGCACCTTTTCCAGATATTCCGGGCTGGATGTGCGCTTGTCCTGCCGTTCCTGAATAAACTCCGGGAAACCGCCGTACACAACCTCGCCGTGGCACCAGGGGCCAATGCGCAGCAGAACCAGCATTTCGTTTTTCTCACACAGGCTGAGGAATTTGCGGATGTCTCTGTCACCGGCAAAATTGAATTCCCCCTCCCGCTCTTCGTGCAGAATCCAGAACAGGTAGGTGGAGATTACCGTTACTCCGCCAGCCTTCATCTTCCGGATCTCGTCTTCCCAGCATTCCTGCGGACAGCGGCTAAAATGGAATTCGCCAACCACCGGAGCAATGGGTTTTCCTGCCCGTTCCAGATAAAGATTCGTTGCAACAAGATCCGATTCCACCTCTGACAAAGAAAGATGATGGGAATTCAGCGGTTTGAATCGCTGACACTCAAAATGGATGTTCATTTTTTCGTCCTCCCCTAAGGCACGATCCTTGCATTTATGCGAAGCACACCCCGCATTTTCGAACTAATTCTAGCAAATCAACCGGTACAGTTCCATAGGCTCTTTTTGTCTTTTATCGTCATTAAAATCCTTTTTGGAATTTTCTGTTTTCCCTTGAAAAAACTCCCCCTGCAGTTTTTGAGGGAGCCCTCGCGCAGCAGACGGTTTTTCTCTGCAAATATGTGATCGACCCCATCCCCCATTGATTCAAAGAAAGCGCCGGGTCAGCGCAGATTGCGGCAAGCAAAAGAGCTGCCGTGAAAGAACAGTTTCCGGAATTGAAAACAGTCATCCGATCTACCCGCCCACGCCGAACTGTAACGACTTTTGTTGTTTTCTCACTTAAAGAGGAATATAATGGCATTATATCCATATCCGGGAAATCTCTTCCTGCTTGCGGTTTTGGAAGGAAGAGCGGAAATCTTTGTGCCTTTTCTCGCGGGCACATCACAGGAGGAATTACAAGATGAAACGAATGCTGATTATTTTATCCGCACTTATGATATTACTGAGCGGATGTACATCTGCTCCCGTACAACAGGCCCCCTCAATAGAAATGCGGGTTTCCGAGGGCTGGATTGAATACACCAGCGACGGACAGACCTGGACCCAGCTTGTCGCTCTTGACGAGCTGAAGGGTCAGGATGGGCAGGATGGACAAGATGGAAGCAATGGGCAGAATTCCCAATCCACAGATACGACTACTTCTGATGTGACCGTCATACAGGGCGAAAAAGGCGACAAGGGCGATAAAGGCGAGCCCGGCGCTGCGGGCCCGGCCGGTGCACAGGGAGAAAAGGGCGATACCGGTGCACAGGGGCCTGCCGGTGAAACCATCGTTATCACACCACAGCCCACCAGTGCCCCCAGTGATCTGCAGCTGGAAAGTCTGAGCATCGGCGGAAAGCCGTTTGTGGGTACCAGCGGAGACTATGTAGTTCTTGTGGCCTGCTTCTCCCCTTCCGACTCTACTCCCGCATTTGAATGGAACTGCAGCGGTGGAGAAATTCTGGGCAACACGGAGACCGTGCTGTTTGTGGCCCCGCCCAACGAAGGATTTACAGACAAAACCTACACCATCACCGTAACTGCCGGCGGAAAAACCGCTTCCAAAGATATTGTGGTAAAAGGGCGACCGCTGCCCACCGAAGCTCCAACTCCGGCGCCTACCGAAGCTCCGTTGCCCACCCTGGCTCCGACGCCTCTGCCCACAGCTGCACCCACACCAGCACCTACTCCTGCACCCACTGCTGCACCCACTGCTGCACCCACTGCTGTACCTACCCCAGAGCCTACCCCAGTCCCCACAGAAGTCCCCTCTCCCCGTTGGTAAAACAGCTTTCTTGTGCAAAAACGCAGAAGAAGCAAAAGGCTCTGCACACAAAAATCTTTTCCAGACATGTCCGCCTTTGGCTTTTTTCGGAAAAAAGTGCTATACTAAAAAGTGCTATACTATAATTAAAGAAATATTGCTCGCCCTGCCCGCAACGGAAAGCCCGGTTACGGGCAGGGTGCAGGCATTTTCCCGCGCTTTGCTGCTGATGAATCAGCGGCAAGGCGCTTTCTTACAGGCAAAAATCACACGGGCTTGAACTGCGAGGTGGAACATGTATCAAATCGGGCAATATATCGTTTATGGCAGCACCGGTGTATGCCGGGTGGAAGGACTGGTGGAAAAGCCTCCTCTTGGGCTTTATTATGTTTTAAAGCCCCTGTACGAAAGCGGAACCATTTATACTCCTGCGGAACACCCCAAAGTGTTCATGCGGCCGGTCATCAGTCGTGAGGATGCAGAAGCTCTGATCGACCAGATCCCCGGGATTGTCGTCCAGCCGGACCGCACCAAAAATCTGCAGGAACTGCGGGAACATTACCGCACTGCCACTTGCAGCCATAACTGCGCCGATTTGATCCGACTGACCATGTCGATCTACGCCAAAAAGAAGGAACAGGAACAGATGGGCCGCCGCTTCGGCCAGGTGGACGAGCGCTTCATGAAGCAGGCGGAGAGCATCCTGTTTGGTGAATTCGCAGTGGCGCTTGGTATTCTCCGGGAGGAAGTTCACGATTATATTTCCCGCCGGGTGGAGTGTCTGCGGGCTGTTCAGGTTTAATTTTTTGTGAGCCGCACTTGCATTTTGACCAAGGAGTCGATGCAAATGCGGCTCTTTTTCTACTTTTCATAAAACATGTTCATCATTCCGCCAGAATTTTGTACAATTGTTTGTTTAATTTATCAATTGAAACAATTGCGCAAAATATTTATACTATATACTATCAAATCAACCACTGAACAACAGATTTTAGAAGGGGGTGTACGGAATGAGCGAACCTACCGCACGTGAACTGTTGGTTCAGCTGACCCAGGAGGCAGAACGTCTCCGGCTGTTGGATTTGGCCGATCGCTGCCGTTCTTTGGATGAACTGAAGGACTGCCTGCGCGCCATGCTGAAAGGCGTTGTTTGATTATATCGTTTCTTTTGCTCTCTATCATCTCTACATAGCGAAAGCCCCGGGCCATTGGCCCGGGGCTTTCCTTTTGTCTTTTTATTCCGATTTTTGTGATCTGTCAGACGCTTTTTTCAGATAACGCTGTGCAAATTCCTCCGGCGGAATGGGGCAACTGTAGAAGAAGCCCTGACCGTACTCACAGCCGATGGAATGAACAAATTCCTCGTCCTGCTGCACCTCCACGCCCTCGGCAACGGTGGTAATCTGCAGATCCTTTGCCAGCTTGACCACATTTTTCAACGCCAGCTTGTTCTTTTCCTTTTTGTCCGGCGCGCTTTCCAGCAGGAAATCCTTATCGAATTTCACCTCGTCCACCTGAATCCCCGCCAGCACGTTCAGGGAAGAATAACCGCTGCCGAAATCGTCCAGCGACAGGCGGAAGCCTTTTTCGTGCAGCTGAGCCAGCGTTTTGTTCATCTGCTCGATGTTTTCAATGGCCAGCCCTTCCAGAATTTCCAGTTGGATGTATCCATGGGGAATGTGATAGCGATCCATTACCGCGCACAGACGCTCCACATAGTCCGACTGATAGAACAGCAGCCGGGACTGATTCACCGAAATGCAAATCGGCTCATAGCCGGCATCCATCCACTCCCGCAGCTGGCGGCAGGTTCTGTCCACCATATACAGATCCAGACGGGCACAGAACCCGTTTTTCTCAAACGCCGGGATAAACTCGTCGGGATAAACCAGCGTTTCATCCGGCCGAATCCAGCGCACAAGAGCCTCGGCGCCTTCCACCTGACCATTCTCCAGCCGCACCTTGGGCTGGAGGAACAGCTGAAACTCCTGTTTCGCCAGCGCGCTCTGCATGCTGCTTTCGATGCTGTTCTGGAAGTTTTCCTTCCGGTGCATGGCCCGGTCGTAAAATGCCAGCACATTCTGGTATTTTTTCACTGCATGCTTCTGGGCAAATTCCGCCTTGTGCAGAAGATCCCGCACCAGTTCCTCCGGCGGGGCGCTCTCCTGTACCATTGCGGCGCCCGCATACAGAATAACGGGGTAGCTCACATTCAGCTCCTGGGCGATGGTTCCCGCCTGCTCCATGATTGCCTCCACGCGGGCGCGAACCTGCTCCTCCTGGCTGGAATGCAAAAGCAGATAGAACTGATCCGCATTGGAGCGACAGAAGCACTCCTTCTCCCCTATCATCTGCCGCAGCAGGGCTGCCAGCTTTTTCAGCACCTGATCCGCCTGTGCCTTGCCCAGAATCTCGTTGATGTACTGGAACTGACGGATATTCATGGTAATGAGCGCATAGTTGCTGTCCTCTGCCAGAAGATCCTCTGCACATTGCGTGAACTTTTCAAAATTATAGGTGCCGGTCAGCCGGTCGTAGTAGGCCAGCTTCATAAGCTCTTTGTTGCTGCCCCACATGGCCCACCGCACATAATACAACAGGCCCAGGCAAAGCAGGATGATCATTCCGCTGAGCACATTGGACGTGATCAGAATGGAATAGATCGGGCTTTTGCCGGAATTGATCGTATCGGCATAGCACAGATACCAGCCATTCATACCAAATGGCTGCATATAAACCGTTTGCTCCTTGCCCTCCAGCTGAATGGTAAAATGCAACGCCTCATTATTTTCCATCTGCTGCAGCGCCGACTGAGCCACCTGCTCATCCACACCGGCCTGACTGAGAAAATTCTCCGTGCCCTGCGGTGCCAGCGGAGTGCTTTCCGAGGCAGCAATGATGCGGCCACTCTGATCCACCCACACCACATCCAGCTTGCTCTGAGAAACTGAAGGCTGCGTGAAGATTTTCTGAAAGGCACTCAGATCCTTGGATGCAGCCACCACACCGGTCACGCTTCCGTTGGCCGCCTGTACCGGTGCGGCATACATGATCAGCTGTTGCTGCATTCCTTCATCGTAATATACCTGCGACGCGGATTTTTTACCCTGCAGCGCATAATTGATCAGCTGCTGCACTTCCGGCTCCAGCGCCTCCATTGGGATATTCTCTTCCAGAGTACCATCTGCCCGTACCCGGCTCTGCATACCGGTTCGGGTGTAGTAGCCCATGCGCAGGAAGGAATTATCCTGGCGGGCATCCTGCAGATCCATCGCAAAATCGCGAAATTCCTCGCTGGATTTTCCCTGCATGTATTCCGCCATGATCTGCAGCGCTTCCCGGTCAGTCCCCATTCGATTGCGCATCTCAAGCCAGTATTCATTCATGGAGGTCTGCAGCTGTGTGTTATAAGATTTCCGGTTCGCCTGCTGAATGGATGCAATGCCCATACAGGAAACCACAATCAGTGAAATACCGATCAGCACCGTGGAAAGGGTAATCTGCAAGAAGCGCTGATGCATCCGGGGCCTGGACGCCCGTTTTTCTGCTTTATTTCGTTTTAAAAGCGCCATCTCCCGCCTCCTCTCCCGGCTTTTTGGGATAAAAATCCAGATGGTTCTATTTTACCGCATCCGGCACATTTCCCGCAAGAGTGTTCCTGCCATCCTGGCGAACCTTGCAGAATTTTGCCGGATATTTTTCTTTTATTATATAAGGTATCCCATATCTGCGCAACGCAGGCGCAGCAAAAAAAGATTCAATTTTTTTAAGTTTTCCTCTTGACAATTCCCGGATTCTTGCTAAAATGTACTTAAATAATTTTAGTTAAATTATTTTAATTAAAATTATAAAACCATTTTTCGACACATTTCAACACATCAAAAAATAACCCAAGAAAGTGAGAGTTTTATCATGTTTGAGAAAGTACGCGACATCATTGTGGACACCCTGAGCTGCGACGCTGACAAAGTTACCATGGAGGCCACCCTGGCCGACGATCTGGGCGCTGACAGCCTGGACGCTGTTGAGCTGAACATGGCTCTGGAGGACAACCTGGGCGTTGCCATCTCCGACGAGGAACTGGCCAACATGAAGACCGTTGGCGACATTGTGAATTACCTGGAGGCCAACGCCTGATTTTTGCGGCGTAAGGCAAGGCGCCCCTTCACCGGCGCTTTGCATCAGCTCTGGCAGGGGCGGCCGGAAGGCGGCGATCCGCCGTTCCGGCTGCTTTTTGCCGGAGCTGATTTTCTTTCGGCACCGGGGCACGCATTGCGCGTCCCCTGCCGCCTATCACGATTTATAAGGAGGTTCCCGGCATGACCTTGGAACAAATCACCAGCCTGCTGAAGGCGTTTGACGAAAGCTCCGCCAGCCGTTTGAAGTACACCTGCGGCGAGGAGCAGATCACTTTGGAAAAAGCAGTCGCCCAGAGCGCCGTTGTTTGTGCGCCGGTCGTGGAGGCTGCCCCTGTTGCTGCCGCTCAGCCCGCAGCCGCACCCGCCGCTGCTGCCCCTGCTGCCGGGGCCACCATCGACGCTCCTCTGGTGGGCACCTTCTATGTGGCCAGCGCCCCGGGCGAAGCACCCTTTGTGAAGCCCGGCGACACTGTGCACAAGGGTCAGACCATCGGTCTGATCGAAGCTATGAAGATGATCAACGAGATCCCCGCTCCCTGCGACTGCGTGATCGAAAGCCTGGTCGCGCAGGACGGCGCTCTGGTGGGCTTTGGCGATCCGCTGTTCCAGATCCGGGAGCTGTGAGCCATGTTCAAACGTATTTTAATCGCCAACCGCGGCGAAATCGCGGTGCGCATCATCCGCGCCTGCCGTGAGCTTGGCATCGAGACTGTGGCGGTGTATTCCACTGCCGACGCCAGCGCCCTGCATGTGCAGCTGGCCACCCGGGCCGTATGCATCGGCCCTGCCAAGGCGGCCCAGAGTTACTTAAATCAGACCGCCATCCTGACCGCAGCGGTGGAAAGTGGCTGTGAGGCCATCCACCCCGGCTACGGTTTCCTTTCCGAAAACGACGAATTTGCGGATCTGTGCGCCCAGTGCGGGCTCAAGTTCATCGGCCCCAGCGGCGATGTGATCCGTAAGATGGGCAACAAGGCCGCCGCCCGTGAACTGATGATCAAGGCAGGAGTGCCGGTGGTGCCCGGCTCCGACGGCGTAATTGAAAGCGCCGAGGAGGCTTTGAAGGTGGCCGAGCGCATCGGCTACCCGGTGCTGCTGAAGGCCAGCGCCGGCGGCGGCGGTCGCGGCATGCGCCGGGTGTTCAGCCCGGAGGAGCTGCCTGCCGCCTTTGCCTCTGCACAGGCGGAGGCTGTGGCCTGCTTTGGTAACGGCGAGATGTATCTGGAAAAGCTGGTTCTTTCCCCCCGGCACATTGAATTCCAGATCATGGCCGACCAGCAGGGCCATGTGGTCCATCTGGGCGAGCGCGACTGCTCGATCCAGCGCAAGAACCAGAAGCTGATGGAGGAATCCCCCTCCAAGGCCCTTTCTCCCGAGCTGCGTCAGGCCATGGGCCGGGATGCGGTAAAGGCCGCCCAGAGCTGCGGCTATGAGGGTGCAGGCACCATTGAGTTCGTGCTGGACCCGGACGGCAACTATTACTTTATTGAGATGAATACCCGCATTCAGGTGGAGCACCCGGTCACCGAGATGGTCACCGGGCAGGATCTGGTCAAGGAGCAGATCCGTGTGGCCGCCGGACTGCCGCTCTCCTTCACGCAGGAGGATGTGAAGCTGAACGGCCACGCCATCGAGGTGCGGATCAACGCGGAGGACCCCGCCAGGAATTTTGCCCCCATGCCCGGCAAGACCGAGTTCGTACACTTCCCGGGCGGCTGCGGTGTTCGGGTGGATTCCGCTTTGTACAACGGCTACGAGCTGAGCCCCTTCTATGATTCCATGGTAGCCAAGCTCATCGTGCACGCCCCCACCCGCCTGGCCGCTATCCGCCGGATGCGCCGGGTGCTGGAGGAGTTCATCGTGGAGGGCTACCCCACCGGCGCGGATCTGGCCCATCTGATCCTGTATCACCCGGATTACCTGAAGGGCGACTACAACACCTCCTTCATCGAGAACAACCTGGACGAGGTGCTGAGCTGGATGGAGAAGGGCGCGCCTCTGGCCGACGAGGAGGAACGCTAAATGCTGAACGAACGATTTTCTGACCGGCGTCAGCGGCTGCTGCGCCTGAAGGTAATGCGGGAGGGCGGACGTCTGCCCTCCTCCAGCCGCATTGACGCGCCGGCCATTTTCGAGCAGTGCCCTGCCTGCGGCGAAGCCGTGAGCAAGCGGCAGTGGGCCGATCAGCTGTACGTCTGCCCCCACTGTGGCCATCACCGGCCCATCGGCGCATACCAGCGACTGGCTCTCACGCTGGATTCCGGCACCTTCCAGGAATTGAACGACGGCCTGTGCGGCGATAACCCCCTTGATTTTGAGGGTTATGACGCCAAGCTGGAGGGCCTGCGCCGCCGCACCGGACTGTCTGAGGCGGTGGTCACCGCCAAGGGACGCATCGGCGGCTGGCCCGCTGTTGTGGCTGTAATGGATGGTCGCTTCCTGATGGGCAGCATGGGCGTTGCGGTGGGTGAAAAGGTGGCCCTGGCCGCCGACACCGCCCGCAAGGCGAAGCTGCCCCTGGTGATCTTCTGCGCTTCCGGCGGCGCCCGGATGCAGGAGGGCATCCTCTCGCTGATGCAGATGGCCAAGACCGCCGAAGCCATCACCCGCTTCCAGCAGGCGGGTGGTCTGTACATTGCCTGCCTGACCCACCCCACCACCGGCGGCGTAACCGCCAGCTTTGCTTCCCTGGGTGACATCACCCTGGCCGAGCCCAAGGCTCTGATCGGCTTTGCCGGTCCCCGCGTGATCGAGCAGACCATCGGTCAGAAGCTGCCGGAGGGCTTCCAGCGCTCCGAGTATCTGGAGGAGCACGGCTTTGTGGACGCGGTGGTTCCCCGCGGTCAGATGAAATCCACACTGATGCAGCTGCTTCGGCTGCACGCCAAAGGAGGTGCCCGCCGTGGCTGAACTGCATACCCCCGCTGAAAAGGTGGCGCTGGCCCGGCATGCGGGCCGCCCCGGTACGGCGGATTATATCAAGGCCCTGTTCACCGATTTCTTTGAGCAGAAGGGCGACCGGCTGTGCGGCGAGGACGCGGGCATTCTGGGCGGCATCGCCATGTTTCATGGCCGCCCGGTCACGGTGATCGGCCACCGCAAGGGCCGCAATCTGGAGGAAAACACCCGTTGCAACTTCGGCATGCCCAGCCCGGAGGGCTACCGCAAGGCCCAGCGGCTGATGCGCCAGGCAGACAAGTTTGGCCGGCCCATCATCACCTTCATCGACACCCCCGGCGCCTATCCCGGCCTGGAGGCCGAGGCCCACGGCCAGGGCGAGGCCATTGCCCGCAGCCTGGCTGTGATGAGCGAGCTGAACGTGCCCCTGATCGCGGTGGTCACCGGCGAAGGCGGCAGCGGCGGCGCACTGGCGCTGGCCATGGGCAACACGGTGCTGATGCTGGAAAACGCCATCTACTCGGTGCTTTCCCCCGAGGGCTTTGCCAGCATTCTGTGGAAGGATTCCACCCGCAGCGCCGAGGCCTGCGACGTGATGAAGCTCACCGCTCAGGATCTGGAGCAGCTGGGCGTGATCGACGGGATTATTCCCGAGCCGGCGGAGGGCGCGCATGCAAACCCCGCCGCCGTATTTGACGCGGTGGACGCAGCGCTGCAGAAGGCCCTGCGCCAGGCGGACCGCATTTCCGATCCGGCGGCTCACCGGCACAAAAAATTCAGAACCATGGGTTCCGCATTCCTGCAAGAGCCCGGAAAGGACCTTTTCTGATGACGGGACTGGAAATTCTGGGCACCGGGCGCTGCCTGCCGCAGCGCTGTGTGACCAACGACGATATGGCCCGCATGGTGGACACCAGCGACGAGTGGATCTCCACCCGCACCGGCATCCGCCAGCGGTATTTCTGCGGTGAGGACGAAGGCGTTGTGAGCCTTTCCACGGGCGCAGCCCGCAAGGCGCTGGAGAAGGCCGGTGTGAGCGCGGATCAGCTGGGTCTGATCCTGACCGCCACCTTCACCCCGGACAGCTTCACCCCCTCGGTGTCCTGCCAGGTTCACGAGGCGCTGGGCTGCACCGCCGCTATCCCCTGCTTTGATCTGAACGCCGCCTGCACCGGCTTCATCTACGCGCTGGAAACCGCCCGCTCTCTCCTGATGGCGGGCAGCGCCGGGGAGTATGCCCTGGTCATCGGCGCGGAGTGCATCTCCCGCGTGCTGGATATGGAAGACCGCTCCACCTGCGTGCTGTTCGGCGACGGCGCGGCCGCCGCTGTGGTGCGTCTGGCGGATGTTCCCTACGCCTGCGTACTGGGCGGCCGTGGCGAGGCGGCCGGGCTGCATGCCAACAGCCTTCTGCCCGGCCAGAACCGTACCCTGTTCATGGACGGACGGGCGATTTTCCGCTTCGCGGTGGACATCATCCCCAAGTGCCTGAACCAGCTGTTCGAGAAGAGCGGCACCAGTCTGGAGCAGGTGGACCATGTGGTCTGCCACCAGGCAAACAGCCGCATCATCGACCATGTGGTGAAAAAGCTGGGTGCACCGGCGGACAAATTTTACAAGAACATGCATCGCTACGGCAACACCTCCGCCGCCAGCATTCCCCTCGCTTTGGACGAAATGCTGGAATCCGGCGCAATTCAGCCCGGTCAGACCGTGGCCTGTGTGGGCTTTGGCGCGGGGCTGACCTGGGGCGCGGTACTGCTGCGTTTCTAAGCAAAGCCCCTCTGATAAAAAAGGAGTAACAATATGCGTTTGAACGAGATCCTCGGAACCGAATTTCCCTTCATCCAGGGCGGTATGGCCAACATCGCCACCGGCACCTTCGCCGCAGCGGTTTCCAACGCGGGTGCGCTGGGCCTGATCGGCGCGGGCGGCATGACCGCCGACATGCTGCGGGAGCAGATCCACATCTGCCGCAGCCTGACCGACAAGCCCTTCGGCGTGAACATCATGCTGATGAACCCGGACGCTGAGAAGATGGCTCACATCGTGGTGGAGGAAAAGGTTCCCGTTGTGACCACCGGCGCAGGCAACCCCGGCGCTTACGTTCCCATGTGGAAGGAAGCGGGCATCAAGGTGTTCCCCGTTGTGCCTGCCGTTGTGCTGGCCCGCCGCATGGCCGGTCTGGGTGTGGACGGCATCATTGCCGAGGGCACCGAGAGCGGCGGCCATGTGGGCGAGATGACCACCATGGCTCTGGTGCCTCAGGTGGTGGACGCCATGAAGGAGTACAACCTGCCCGTGATCGCCGCCGGCGGCATCGCTGACGGCCGCCAGCTGCTGGCTGCCTTTGCGCTGGGCGCCTGCGGCGCACAGCTGGGCACCTGCCTGCTGGTGAGCGAGGAGTGCCCCATTCACGAGAACTACAAGAACGCCGTGCTCAAGGCCAAGGACAACGACACCGTGGTCACCGGCCGCATCGCCGGTACCCCCGTGCGTATCCTGAAGAACAAGATGGCCCGCAGCTACGTGGCTCAGGAGAAGGCCGGCGCCGACAAGATGGAACTGGAGAAGTACACTCTGGGCTCTCTGCGCCGCGCTGTATTCGAGGGCGACACCGACACCGGCAGCCTGATGGCCGGTCAGGTGGCGGGCATGCTGCATGAAATCCGCCCCCTGCGCACCATTTTTGAAGAGCTGAACAACGGCTGCATTGAGCGGCTGCATCAGCTGGAACAGGAGTAAGTTTATGCAGGCTGTAACCATCCGCGGCCGCACGCTGCAGCTGCCCATTCTGCAGGGCGGCATGGGTGTGGGCGTTTCCCTGGGCGGTCTGGCCGGTGCCGTGGCTGCCTGCGGCGGCATGGGCACCATCAGCACCGCGGTGGCCGGTTTCAACGAGCCGGATTTCGACCGCGACCCGAACGGAGCCAATCTGCGCGCCCTGGAACGGGAGATCAAAAAAGCCAAGGAGCTGGCCGGCGGTCTGGGCATGGTGGCCATCAATGCAATGGTTGCCACCACCCAGTACGCGGACAGCATCCGCACTGCCATCAGGGCAGGTGTGGACGCGGTGGTCTGCGGTGCGGGCCTGGCGGTGGATCTTCCCGCCATTGCCGGTGACGCAGACGTGGCGCTGGCCCCTATTGTATCCAGCTCCCGTGCTGCGGCCACCCTGTGCAAGCTGTGGTACAAACGCTTCGGCGTTCTGCCCGACTTCATGGTAGTGGAGGGTCCCCTGGCGGGCGGTCATCTGGGCTTTGAGGAGCAGGACGTGAAAAACGGTTCTGCTCAGTGCCTGGAGACGCTGGTTCCGGCCATCACCGAGCAGCTGCGCCCCTTTGAGGAGCTGGCAGGCCGCCCCATTCCGCTGTTTGCGGCGGGCGGTGTTTACACCGGCGAGGATGCGGCCCGGCTGGAACAGCTGGGTGCGGCGGGTGTGCAGCTGGCCACCCGGTTCATCGGCACCTACGAGTGCGATGCCTCCCCTGCTTACAAGCAGGCCATGCTGGATGCAAAGCCGGAGGACGTGCGCATCGTGCACAGCCCGGTGGGCATGCCCGGCCGGGCGCTGAACAGTCCGCTGATTCAGCGGCTGGCTGCAGGCGAGACCTTCCCGCCCAAACGCTGCGTAAACTGCCTGGTCCCCTGCAAAAAAGCCGATACCATCTACTGCATTGCCAATGCGCTGATTGAAGCAGTGCGCGGCAACTGGCAGGAGGGACTTTTCTTCTGCGGCGCCAATGTGGGCCGCATGACCAAACTGGTTCATGTGCGGGAGCTGATGGATGAGCTTGCCGCCGAATGGAGGAAACAGACACAATGAAACTTGCGATTTTGTATGCCGGTCAGGGCGCTCAGCACGCCGGGATGGGCAAAGATCTTTACGAGAGTGAACCCTTGTTCCGCGCCGCGCTGGATGCCGCGGACGCTTCGGTGGATTTCGATCTGAAGCAGCTGTGCTTTGAGGGGCCGGACGAGACCCTGAGCCAGACCCAGTTCACCCAGCCCTGCATGGTAGCCTTCGCCGCCGGCCTGACCGCCGTGCTGAAGGATAAGGGCATCGAGCCTGCCGCTGTGGCGGGCCTGAGCCTGGGCGAGTATTCCGCCCTGTGCTGCGCCGGTGTGTTCGACGCAGCCACCGCCGTTTCCCTGGCTGCCTTCCGCGGCAAGGCCATGGAGCAGGCCGTAACCGGCCGCCCCTGCGGCATGGCCGCTATTCTGGGTCTGGACCGTGAGGCGCTGAGCGCCGCCTGCGCCCAGGCCGCTCAGGCCACCGGCGGCGTGGTGGAGATTGCCAACTACAACTGCCCCGGCCAGATGGCCATTGCGGGCGACCAGGCTGCTGTGGATGCCGCCTGTGAGGCTGCCAAGGCCGCCGGTGCAAAGCGCTGCGTGCCCCTGAAGGTCTCCGGCCCCTTCCACACCTCGCTGATGGCTCCCGCCGGCGATGCGCTGCGGGAGAAGTTCAAGGAGGTATCCTTCGGCGAGATGAGCTGCCCGGTGTACTTCAACTGCCTGGGCGGCCCCAAGGCCGACAGCGACACCATCCCCGCTCTGCTGGAGAAGCAGGTGCAGTCCAGCGTATACATGGAGGACATCATCCGCCGCATGGCCGAGGACGGCGTGGACGCATTTTGGGAAGTAGGCCCCGGCAAGACGCTGGCCGGCCTTGTGAAGAAGACCGTGAAGGGCGCTGCTGTCCGCTCGGTGGAAACCGCTGAGGATCTGGCCGCCGCCCTGGAATGGCTGAAAGGAGAAGCCTGATGGAAGCAAAACAGAGTGCACTGGTAACCGGCGGCAGCCGGGGTATCGGCCGGGCCATCTGCCTGGCCCTGGCCACACAGGGTGTGAACGTGGTCGTGAACTACGCGGGCAGCGCCGCTGCCGCCGAGGCAGTGGCCGAGGAGTGCCGCGCCCTGGGCGTGGAGGCCTTCGCCATTCAGGGCAACGTGGCCTGCGAGGCTGACGCCCAGAACCTGATTGCCCAGACCGTGGAGCGCTTCGGCCGCATCGACGTGCTGGTAAACAATGCGGGCATCACCCGTGACAACCTGATGATGCGCATGAGCGAAGAGGATTTCGACGCGGTGCTGAACACCAACCTGAAGGGCGCCTTCCACTGCATGAAGGCCGCCTGCCGCCCCATGATGAAGCAGCGCTGCGGCCGGATCGTGAACGTTTCCAGCATCGTGGGCGTGCGCGGCAACGCGGGTCAGGCCAACTACGCGGCCAGCAAGGCCGGTCTGATCGGCATGAGCAAGAGCCTGGCCAAGGAGCTGGCCGCCCGCGGCGTGACCGTGAACTGCGTGGCCCCCGGCTTCATTGAGACTGATATGACCGATGTGCTGCCCCAGGCCGTGAAGGAGAAGCTGCTGAGCGAGATCCCCATGGCCCACCTGGGCAAGCCCGAAGATGTGGCCGCCGCTGTGGCGTTCCTGGCCAGCCCCGCCGCCGGTTATGTGACCGGTCAGGTGCTGTGTGTGGACGGCGGCATGGCCGTTTAAAAGCCCTGAATTGAAGGAGGAGCTTACAGATGGATAAACGACGCGTTGTAATCACCGGCATGGGCGCGGTGACTCCCCTGGGCCTGACCCTGGAGGAAAGCTGGGCCGCCGTAAAGGCCGACACCTGCGGCATCGGCCCCATTACCCAGTACGACACCACCAACCAGAAGGTAAAGCTGGCAGGCGAGGTGCGCGGCTTTAACCCCGAGCAGTACATCGACAAGCGCGAGGTGCGCAAGACCGACCGCTTTGTTCAGTTCGCTCTGGCCAGCGCTGCCCAGGCCATGGAGCACAGCGGCCTGGTGATGGAAAACGAGAACAGCCAGCGCTGCGGCGTGGTATTCGCCAGCGGCATCGGCGGTTTCTCCACCGTTCAGAATGAGTGCCTGAAGGGCAATGAGAAGGGCTACGACCGCGTGAGCCCCTACTTCATCCCCATGGCCATTTCCAACATGGCGGCGGGCAACATTGCCATCCGCTTCGGCTTCCACGGCATGTGCACCTGCCCGGTAACCGCCTGTGCCTCCGGCACCAATGCGGTGGGCGATGCCTTCCGTCAGATCCGCGACGGCTATGCCGACGTGATCCTGGCCGGCGGCACCGAGGCCACCATCACATCTCTGGCGGTGGGCGGCTTCACTTCCCTGCACGCCCTGCACACCGGCAGCGACCCCAAGCGCGCTTCCATTCCCTTTGACAAGGAGCGTTCCGGCTTCGTGATGGGCGAGGGTGCGGCTGCTCTGGTGCTGGAGGAGTATGAGCACGCCAAGGCCCGCGGCGCCAACATTCTGGCCGAGGTTGTGGGCTACGGCTGCACCTGCGACGCGCACCACATCACCGCTCCCCTGCCGGACGGCTCCGGTGCGGCGGGCGCCATGACCCAGGCTCTGGTCGATGCGGGCGTGGATGCTGCCAGCGTGGATTACATCAACGCCCACGGTACCTCCACCGCCATGAACGATGCAGGCGAGACCGCCGCCGTGAAGCTGGCCTTCGGCGAGCATGCCAAGGAGCTGGCCATCAGCTCCACCAAGTCCATGACCGGCCACCTGCTGGGCGCTTCCGGCGCTGTTGAAGCTGCCTTCACCGCCATGGCTCTGCACGACGGCTTCATTCCCGCCACCCTGGGCTACCAGGTGCCGGACGAGGCCTGCGATCTGGACGTTGTTCCCAACCACGGCCGCGAGGCTTCCATCCGGTACGCCATGTCCAACTCTCTGGGCTTCGGCGGCCACAACGCAAGCATCCTGTTGAAGAAGTGGGAGGAGTAAAGCAATGACTTTGAATTCCAACGAGATCATGGAGGTTCTGCCCCATCGTTTCCCCTTCCAGCTGGTGGACCGCATCACCGAATGCGTGCCCGGCCAGATGGCGGTGGGCCGCAAGTGCGTGACCGTGAACGAGCAGTTCTTCTGCGGTCACTTTCCTCAGAAGCATGTGATGCCCGGTGTGCTCATCATCGAGGCTCTGGCTCAGGTGGGTGCAGTCGCCATTCTCACCGAGGAGGAGAACAAGGGCAAGATCGTGCTGTTCGGCGGTATCAAGAACGCCCGCTTCAAGCGGCAGGTTGTTCCCGGTGACGTGCTGGAGCTCAAATGTGAGCTGACTGCACGCCGCGGTCCGGTGGGCTTCGGCAAGGCGGTTGCCACCGTGGACGGCCAGATTGCCGCCATGGGCGAGCTGACCTTCGCCATCAGTTGATTTGCTGCAACACCGCACAATTTTGAACGGACGTGAATTGTGCGGTGTTGCCTTAACAGACGCATCTTGGTATAATATTATCACCGCAGCAGGCATACGGTTTTTTCACACCGTCCCATGCTCTTTTGCCTGGGCCGCGTAGTCAAGGAGGATCGAACGAATGCTGGAGCAAGCATTTGCAGATGTGTATTCGAAATTCAAATTACATTTCTATCAGAAGGTGTTCAGTCGTTTCCAGTCCCGGGAAGCCAGCCTGACCACGGTGGAGACTTTCTGCATGGAGATTATCCAGGCGCTGGGGAAACCCACCATCAATGAATTTGCCAGCTTTGTGCAGATCTCCCCGCCCAATGCGGCCTACAAGGTCAACAGCCTGATCAAAAAAGGCTACCTGAAAAAGGTGCAGTCGGAAAATGACCGCCGGGAGTATTTTCTGGTGGTAACTCAAAAATACGAGGATTACTACAATATCAGTTACAGCTATCTGTCCACCGTGATGAGCCGGATTAAGGATCGGTTCTCCCCGGAAGATGTGGCCAAGATCGAGGAGATGCTCACCATTATCTCCGATGAACTGATGCCGGAAATCCCGCTGAAATCGCCCAACGCCAGCCATTACGCCCCAGAGGCGTGATTCGACTGACCGTCAAGCCCTTTATTGCCCGGCAGGCCGATGCCCGCCGGCAGTAAGGGCTTTTTGTGCTTGTTTGCCTGCGTGACGGGCACTGCAAGCCACTGCTGCGCGGCATGCCCCGCACAAAACATTTCCTATCCTGGAGGGATCCCCCATGAGCGTTACGTTAAAACAGGCGCTGGTACTGCCCAGCCTGCGTCAGGCCACCCTGCTGGCCGGCTTCGACAACCTGGACCGGCCCATCACCTCGGTGAACGTGCTGGAATACATCGGCACGGAAACCCTGCACCAGCAGAATGAAACAGCGGGCCGTTTTGCCGGCGGCGAGCTGGTTCTCACCTGCTTTTCTTCCATCCCCACCAATGTGAACGCCCAGTGCGAATGTCTTCGCGCTCTGGCCCAGGTGGGACAGGCCGGTCTGGTGCTGTATTATGTGGGCACCGTGATGCCCCAGGTGGACCCCGCGCTGGTAACGCTTGCCCAGGA
Source organism: Allofournierella massiliensis (assembly GCF_964241245.1). Lineage (NCBI taxonomy): Bacteria > Bacillati > Bacillota > Clostridia > Eubacteriales > Oscillospiraceae > Allofournierella > Allofournierella massiliensis. The sequence continues at coordinate 73,971 of NZ_CAXSWZ010000013.1, read as the reverse complement.
GCTGGATTTTCCGCTGCTGGTAATGCCGCCCCGTATGGAACTGCGCTACAGCGAAGTAATCGGCGACGTGATGGATGCCATCCTGCGGGATCAGGCGGACAACACTCATCTTCTGGGAGATATTCTGGAGCACATGACCCTGCTGCCGGAGCACCAGCGCACGGTGGACACCGTGCTTCAGCTGCTCAGTGACCGGCTGCGAGCCACCGTGCTTTTGCTGGACAGCACCGGCCAGCTGCTGGGCGCCTGCGCCTGGCCCCGGGGTTCTCAGACAGATATGACCGACCTGCTGATTCAGGCACGTCAGGGCAACGCAGACCAGTGCTGCCGCCTGACCATCGACCCCGGCGACGCGGCCCCCATGGAGCTGTGCCTGCTGAAGGCGGGCCAGCCGCTGAGCAACGAGGTGCAGCAGCAGGCACAGGACGTGATGCAGCTGGCGCTGAATCTGTGGAGCCTGAAGCATGCCGAATTGGCCATTGAAGAGCTGGTGCGGGCCATCCTGCGGGATGAGCCCATCAAGATGCGCCGTCTGGCCGCTTTGTTCCGGCTGAACGTGGCCTCCATCCACTGCATGTGGATGCTCAGCCCGCTGGACCCGGCCTGCCGGGAGGAATTTCTGCGCCGGGTGCCTACCATTGCTTCCCAGCTTCTGGAGCCCCACTGCCAGGCGGCCATTGCAGGCAGCTACCAGGACTTCGTGATTGTTCTGGCGGATAACGGCGTGTTCGGCCCCGAAGGCGAAGCGCTGGCTGCTCAGCTGGATGCACAGTTAAAGTCCGAGGGTCTGGGCGCCGGCTTTGTATGCTGTCAGGGCCTGGAAAACACCGCCCAGGTGCGGGCTGCCTTCCTGCGCAGCAGCGAAGGCCTGCCCAGCGCGCAGACCATCTGGCCCACCCGCACGGTGCATACCCTGGGTGAAATCGATTTTGCGCTGCACTGCAAAAACGACCTGGTACAGGATGAGGCCAGCGTGACCCGCTGCCGGGCGGTGCTGGCCCCGCTGCACAGCTCTTCCGAGGAGCTGCCTCTGGTGGATACGCTTGCGGTCTATCTGCTGGATGCGGACCAGAACATTGCCCGCTGTGCCCAGCAGCTGTTTTTGCACAAAAACACGGTAAAGTACCGCTACCAGCAGATCACCCACCGGCTGGGCCACACCCCGGACAAGCTGCCTGAGCTCACCGCCTTGTATGAAGCGGTGGCACTGTACCGGCTGCTGGAAAAGTAATGGAATTCAATCGCTGCGGGCGGCTTCGGGCCGCCCGTTTTTCGTGATTCTTTTGCTGCAATTCATGCAGTGGCGCTTCGTTTTTCGACACAGTGTGCTATAATGAAAACGTTCGTCGGCTCGTTTTGCCGGCTGTTTTGATTCTATATTTTGTGAGGTAACTGCCCATGCATTCTGCCCTTTCCTGGCTGCGCAAAAACCCGCATGCCTGGCTGATGGGGTACTGGGCATTCTATCTGTTCGGCTTTTTCAGCCTGGAACAGCTGGACCCGGAATACACCATCATCCATTGTTTCATCGACGATCTGATCCCTTTCAACGAGTGGTTCGTGATCCCCTATTGCCTGTGGTATCTGTGGATGCCCGGCACCATGCTGTATCTGTTCTTCAAGGACAAAACCGATTACTGCCGTCTGTGCTTCATCATGTTCGTGGGCATGACACTGGCCATGCTGACCTATCTGGTCTGGCCCAACGGCCTTGACCTGCGCGAACCGATCCAGCGGCAGAATGTTTTGTGCCAGCTGGTGGAGCTGCTGCGCAGCATCGACACCCCCACCAATGTCTGCCCTTCCATCCACATTTCCAGCACCGTCTCCATTGCCATTGTGGGGCTGCGCTGCAAGCTGTTCCGGGGCAATTTGCCGGTACATGCGCTGATCTGGACCATGACCATCCTGATTACCCTGTCCACCCTGTTTTTACGCCAGCATTCCGTAATCGATGTGGTGGCCGGTGCAGCGTTGAGTCTGGTATTGATGATTCCCGCCTACCGCATCAACTGGGAAAAGATCTTTCCGGAAATTGCGCCGTCTGCCAACAAGGCGGCCTGAGGTGCGATACATAACAACTTTTTAAAAGCGAGGGCATTCCCTCGCTTTTTCTTTGCACGCACTGCTGCAATCACGTCTCATTCCGTGCATTTTTGTGCAAATTGCCCCTTGTTTCCTTCCTATCTTACGCCTATGATAATAATAGAACAGGGTGCGAAGTATCTCGCCGCCCACCGGAAAGGAGCGTGTTTCCAATGCACCAAACCATCGAATCTCTGCTTTTGGCCCACGGGCGCGCCATTCTGAATTCCCCTGGAATGCAGCTGGAGCAGCAGTTCATCCAGCACGGCAGCGTAACCTGCTTCGACCATTCACTGGCCGTAGCGTATCTGAGCCTGTGGATCGTTCTGCGGCTGGGCCTTCGGCTGGACCTGCGCAGCCTGGTGCGCGGCGCTTTGCTGCACGACTACTTTTTATATGACTGGCACGAAAAGGATGAAAGCCACCGCTGGCATGGCTTCCACCACGCCCGCCGGGCCCTGGACAATGCCAGCCGGGATTTTGAACTGAACTGCATTGAGCGGGATATCATTGAAAAGCACATGTTTCCGTTGAACCTCACCCCTCCCCGCTTTGCGGAAAGTGTTGTGGTCACCTGCGCAGACAAAATCTGCGCCTGCTTTGAGGTGTTCTCCATCCTGCTCTACCGCCCGGACTTTTCCCGTCTGGGTCTTGCCAGCGCAAACAGCAACTAAAACAGCTGCCCCGGAGCAAAAAAACTCCGGGGCAGCTGTTTTTCTTAATTCCTTGCAATCTTCTGTGAATTGTTTTCAATTTATTCACAATTACCCCATTGACAGAAGATGTCAAAAGGGTTACAATTTAGTTGCAAGAAAGTTACACCCCTTTTTCATGTGTTGTGAGACGTCTCCGGTTCATCTCCTCCTTCCGCCCCCCTAGCGGTTCTTTGATCCGGCTGAGCAGGGCGTCTCGAAATTCCTGTGGCAAGCTCCACCGCCTGTTGTTGGGCGGTGGAGTTTGTTTTTGTCTCTTTTCCCTTGTACCACCGTGCCGTAAACGGTATGATAAAAGCAGCAAGGGGTCTTTTGCCCCAGATGAAAAGGAGCGTTTGCCATGTCTGCCGTTTTTTCCCGGCTGGCTCCGCTGCGTGTGGCAAAATATGCCCTGGGCGGGCTGCTTGCCAGCGTTTTTGCGGCTCTGCTGGGGCTTTCCTACAGCACCTCCGCCGGAGTGATCGCCATTCTGAGCATCCAGACCACCCGCAAGCAGACCCTTACACTGGTAGTCCGGCGTTTTGCCGCCTTTTTCGTTGCAATGGCATTGGCCTTCTGCTGCTTTTCTGTGCTGGGCTATCATCTGATCGCCTTTGGGCTGTTTCTGCTGTTGTTTGCCGCCTTTTGCCAGTGGTTCGGCCTGCAGGAGGCGCTGGTGATGAACACCGTGCTGGTGCTGCACCTGTATGCAGAACGTACCATCAACCTGTTCTGGCTGCGAAACGAGCTGCTTTTGCTTTTGATTGGCGCCGGCATCGGCATACTGGTCAACCTGTATATGCCGGGTGCAGCGAAGACCATCCGCCAGAGTCAGGCCCAGGTGGAGCAGGCCTTCCGGGACATCCTGCAGCGGATGGCAGACCGACTGCTGACCCGCAGCAAGCAGGATTATACTGACACTTGTTTCGCCCCGCTGGAACAGCAGCTGGAGGGACTCGCCCGCAAGGCCCGGGAAAATCAGGGCAATGCGCTGCTCAGTGACCAATGGTATTTTGTAAACTATGTGACCATGCGCCAGCGCCAGTTGACGGTGCTGCGCCGCATTTACGATAACATTCACCGACTGGATCAAGTGCCTGAACAGGCTCTGAGCATCGCTGCTCTGCTGGAGGATATCAGCCGCTCCTTCCACGAACACAACAACGCCTCCGCACTGCTGCAGCAGCTGCACGGCATGCAAACCGCCATGCGTGACGAACCTCTCCCCCAAAGCCGCGCCGAGTTCGAAAACCGTGCACTACTTTACAGGGTACTGTATGATCTGGAGGACTTTTTGCAGTTGAAAGCAGACTTTGCCGCTGCACTTACCGATCAGGAACGCAGCCGTTTCTGGGGAGACTGATCCAAAGAATTTTCGCTTTACCTTGGTAAATTTCCACCAAGATAAGTCATACTTCGGCCTGTTTTTTGACATATTGCCGGTTTTCCCGGTTCGGGGTTTGAAAAGTTTGGCGGCGGTGCATTTTGTGTTTTTCGGCCAAATATGATACACTTTTTAAAACCACCCGGCACGCAGGGCCTCAGGGCACAAGCTTTGTGCAAATTTGTGCCGCAAATGCCCGCGTTGTTCTTGTTAGAAAGGCGATTCTGTCTTATAATAAAAGGAACGAAGCGTTTTGCTGGAGAATTGTAATTGCAAAGGAGACAAGGAATATGGCTTATTATTTTGAGGAACCTTCCCGCACGTTTGGCGAGTACCTGCTGGTACCCGGTTACTCTTCCTCCGCCTGTGTACCGGACGCTGTGAGCCTGAAAACACCGCTGGTTAAGTACCGCAAGGGCGAGGAGGAATGCCCCCTCACCATGAACATCCCCATGGTAAGCGCCATCATGCAGTCGGTTTCCGGTGAGCGCCTGGCCATTGCGCTGGCAAAGCAGGGCGGCGTATCCTTTATTTACGGTTCTCAGTCTGTGGAAGACGAGGCGGCCATGGTCGCCCGCGTTAAGAGCTACAAGAAGGGCTTTGTAACCAGCGATTCCAACCTGAAGCCCACCGCTACCCTGGCGGATGTTCTGGACCTGAAGGAAAAGACCGGCCACTCCACCGTTGCCATCACTGAGGACGGCACTCCCAACGGCAAGCTGCTGGGCATCGTGGCCAGCCGCGACTACCGCGTCAGCCGTATGTCCATGGACGAGCCTGTGGCCAATTTCATGACTCCCATGGAAAAGCTGGTCTACGCTCCCGAGACCACCACTCTGAAGGAAGCCAACGACATCATCTGGGACAACAAGATCAACTCCCTGCCCCTGGTGGATGCTGAGGGCCACCTGAAATACATGGTTTTCCGCAAGGACTACGACAGCCACAAGGAAAACGTGAACGAGCTGCTGGACGCCAACAAGAGCTATGTGGTGGGCGCCGGTATCAACACCCGCGACTACGCTGAGCGTGTTCCCGCTCTGATCGAGGCCGGTGTGGATGTGCTGTGCATCGACTCCTCCGAGGGCTTCTCCGAGTGGCAGAGCCGCACCATTGCCTGGATTCGTGAGCGCTACGGCGACAAGGTAAAGGTTGGCGCCGGCAACGTGGTGGATCGTGAGGGCTTCCGTTTCCTGGCGCAGGCCGGCGCGGACTTCATCAAGGTCGGCATCGGCGGCGGCTCCATCTGCATCACCCGCGAGACCAAGGGCATCGGCCGTGGCCAGGCCACTGCCGTAATCGAGGTTGCTGCGGCTCGTGACGAGTACTACAAGGAGACCGGCATCTACATTCCCATCTGCTCCGACGGCGGCATCGTACACGACTACCACATGACCCTGGCTCTGGCCATGGGCGCTGACTTCGTGATGCTGGGCCGTTACTTCGCCCGCTTCGATGAGAGCCCGACCAACAAGCTGCGCATCAACGGCAGCTACGTGAAGGAGTACTGGGGCGAGGGTTCCAACCGCGCCCGCAACTGGCAGCGTTACGACCTGGGCGGCGCCACCAAGCTGAGCTTCGAGGAAGGCGTGGACAGCTATGTTCCCTACGCCGGCAGCCTGGCCGACGGTGTGGGCACCACCCTGTACAAGATCCGCAGCACCATGTGCAACTGCGGTGCGCTGACCATTCCTGAGCTGCAGGAGAAGGCCCGCCTGACCGTGGTTTCCTCCACCAGCATCGTGGAGGGCGGCAGCCATGACGTTATCCTGAAGAATAACCCCAACAACTAAGCTGAACAAGCGAACAGGGCACCCGCCGCGGCGGGTGCCCTGTTTTTCGTTTCTCACTTATTCCACATTCCCTATGAATTACGCATCCGAAGATGCGGTTGGCGCGTTTTTTCGGTCACGGCATAATGCGCCGGGCCTCCATGTAATAACGCTTGTCCTGCGCACGGCCCATGGAAAAGGTCTTGCGGGGTAAAACGCCATCCAGCACCACGCCTCGGAACAAATCCTCCTTGCGGAATTCCGGCAGTACAAAACCAATACTCTGTGCACCGGTGCAAAGGGCGCGCAGTGTCTCTTCGCCGTGGATATAATCCGGCTTTGCTCCCTGCCAATGAGGCATCCGGTCGTCCAGGAATGCCTGGAGTGCCGCTACCGGAAGCGCCCAGCGTCCGCCGGGCCGGATGCATAGCCAACCGGTATTCTCCCCTGCCACCCAGCGAATAGCCCAGGGGTCTTCGCTTTCCGGCGCTTGCTTCAAAAGCTGTGCCTGCACACCCTGTGCGGAAAAATAGCTTACCGCATCCTGCAGAACTGTTTTGGGGTCTATTCCAGCTACCAGGCGGTGAATGGGTTCAATTTCCAGACTTTCGTCCTGCAGGTTCACCACCTCGGCCAGAGCCCAGCGGGCCGGATGCTCCAGCCGCTGCTGTGGGGTAAGGGTCTCTCGAATCTGCTCCCACCGGGCCCGGGCGGCTGCCATGGAATGGTTGCCGTCGCCGGTGGCAAACTGCAGAGCCGGGGCATCCGCCGGAGCGCCATAACGTTTGCTCAAATGTTCCGGTGCAGCCAGCGCCTCCAGCGCCTGTTGGATTTTCTCGGTGAGCGCCCCCTCCGGGATAAACCAACCGGTCAGCTGACCGCCTCCCAGCATGAGCGGTGTATCGTAGACTTGTTCCAGTTCATTGCAAACGGCCGCCGCCGGCTCAATCACCGACTGCTGCGGGTCATCAATCAGAAGCAGAATGTGGGGCAACTCCAGCGTGGCCGCCTCCCGCACCGCCAGCCGGGCGGGAATACGCTCAGGCACCGTGCGCTCGGTGGGCCGAATCAGGGAGCGTGAACCCTCCCGGTAATCGTAGGCCTCCAGGTCCACCGCCATCACCAGACCCCAGCGGGGCGCGGCCACGCCTTCCATCTGACGGCGTACCAGCATCATACCGGGCGCGGTGGGCCTGAGCAGGCCATTTTCCTGGTATTCCTCCATGGTCTGCCCGATGGTTTTAATCCGCTTGGGCGCATCCGGCTCTTCCAGCCAGATCTCCGGCAGGGTCAGCCGCAGGGTGGAGGGGGCATCCCCCACCAGCTCCTGCACCGTGTGCCAGTAGTCCGGCTGCGAGGTATATTGGTCGCAGGCCACCACCGCCCATTTTTCCAGGTCCACACCCGGGGAGGGCAGCAGCATAGCTGCGGGTTTTGTGCATCGCCGCATGATTTTTCTCCTTTGCTTGGGTCAGATCAGCCGTACCCGCAGCACACCGGGCTGTGCGGCAAGCTGCTCCAGCTGCTGGGGGGTGGGTTCGGCTTCCAGATCGGCCAGCAGGCAGCACCGTTCTCCCTTTTGGGCGGCGGCGCGGGCCAGCACCTTCCAGGGTGCCAGCAGCTGCTCTTCCTCCAGATTTTCGCCCAGCACGCAAAGCCGGGGACCTGCAGTTTTTGCGCCCAGCGTGCAATCCGGGTAGTTCACCGCATTGCGAAGGGTGCCTTCCTCCAGAAAAGCCTTTAGCTGATCCACTGCCATGCAGGCGCAATTGTCCTCCGATTCCTCGGTGGAAGCCCCCAGATGGGGAATCACCAGTGCGCCGGGCAGGTGGACCACTGCCGGGTTGGGGAAATCCGAAACATAGCGGCGCACAATCCCCTGCTCCATGGCTTGAGCCAGCGCCTCGTCGTCCACCAGTTTATCCCGGGAGAAGTTCAGCAGCACCGTACCGGGCTTCATTTTTGCGAACACCGCCCCATTGATCATCTGACGGGTGGCGTCGTTCAGCGGCAGATGCAGCGTGATGTAATCGCAGGTTTCATAAATCTCGTCGGGGCCTTCCAGCAGGTGAACCTCCTGGGCCAAGCCGGGGATGGTGCCGTCGCCCTCCGGCAGGGTGTAGGCCCAGACCTCCATGCCCAGAGCAAGAGCGGCGTTCGCCACCTTTACTCCGATGTGGCCCAGACCGATGATTCCCAGACGCTTGCCCTGAATCTCACCACCGGCAAACTGCTTTTTGGCTTTTTCGGTGTCCTTGGCGATGTCCGGGTCGGCCTGATTGGCGCGAACCCACTCCACGCCGCCCACCACGTCACGGGCGGCCAGCAGCATTCCTGCCAGCACCAGTTCTTTCACGCCGTTGGCATTGGCGCCGGGGGTATTGAACACCACGGTGCCCTGTTTTGCCAGCGCGTCCAACGGAATGTTATTCACACCGGCTCCCGCCCGGGCCACGGCCAGTAACCCGGCAGGTGCTGTCATGGCGTGCATGTCGGCGCTGCGCACCAGCGCCAGCTGAGCTTCCTCCAACGGGGCATCCAGCTGATATCCCGCGCCGAATCGTTCCAGTCCCACCTTGGCAATGGGGTTCAGGCATGTTACCTTTGTCATCGTTTCCGTCCCCCTTAGCCGTTCTCGGTCTCAAACTGCTTCATGAAGTCCACCAGCGTCTGCACGCCTGCCAGCGGCATGGCGTTGTAGATGGAGGCGCGCATACCGCCCACGGTGCGGTGACCCTTCAGATTCACCAGGCCCTTGGCGGCCGCTTCCTTCACAAATTTTGCATCCAGATCCTTGTCGCCGGTCACAAAGGGAACGTTCATCAACGAACGATCCTTTTTGTCCACCGTGCCCCGGAACAGGCGGCTCTCGTCCAGGAAATCATACAGCAGCTTTGCCTTTTCCAGGTTGCGCTGCTGCATCCCCTCCAGGCCACCCTGGGCTTTAATCCACTGGAACACCTTTCCGCAGATATAGATGCCGTAGCAGGGAGGTGTATTGTACAAAGAATTGTTGTCCGCATGGATTTTGTACTGCAGCATGGTGGGCACAAAAGCCGGAACCTCCTCCGGGATCAGATCCTCCCGGATGATAACCACTACCACGCCCGCCGGGCCGATGTTCTTCTGCGCTCCGGCGAAAATCAGCCCGTAACGGCTCACATCCACCGGCTCGGACAAGAAGCAGGAGGACTGGTCCGCCACCAGCGGCTTACCCTTGGTGTTGGGCAGGGTCTTGTATTTGGTGCCGTAGATGGTGTTGTTCTCGCAGATATATACGTAATCCGCATCCGGCGAAACCGGCAGATCGGCACAGTCCGGAATATAGGCGAAGGTGCGGTCTTCACTGGTGGCCAGCTTGTTGGCCTTCCCATATTTCGCGCCCTCTGCATACGCCTTCTTGGCCCATTGGCCGGTAACGATGTAATCCGCCACACCGTTTTTCATCAGGTTCATCGGTACCATGGCAAACTGCTGGGATGCCCCGCCCTGCAAAAACAGGACCTTGTAGTTGTCCGGCAATGCCAGCAGGTCCTTCAGATCCTGCTGAGCCTGATCCAGAATATTCTGGAAGGAACTGGATCGATGGCTCATCTCCATTACGCTCATGCCGCAGCCCTGATAGTCCAGCATTTCCGCAGAAGACTGGCGCAGCACCTCCTCGGGAAGCATCGCCGGTCCGGCGGAAAAGTTGTACACTCTGCTCATTCTCGATCCACTCCTTTTGTTTCAGATTTGCTAGCAACGTGCAGCATTCTTTGTCGCTGCATCAATTCATTGCTTTAGCTTACTAAATACATTATCACATCGGAGCAGAAATAACAACTGCCGTTTTTCACAACTTTAACGGTCGATCCTTTGGAACTGTCCGTCATATAGCCAATTTTGTTCTTGTATGAAAAACAAAATTGCGATTTTAGGATAAAATAAGAAAAAGCGCTCTCCCGCAGCACCTGACACAAGCCGTATTGGCTTTGCCTGCTTGATCTGCATGAGAACGCTTTTGGAGTTCATTTGATCAGAGGGTAAGCTCTGCCTCAAAGCAGCATTTTCCCTCGCGAGTACCGGATACATACCAGCCGTTCTGCGTGCTGCCCCGCTGAACCTGGAAGTGCTCGCCCGCCGGGACCTCATTGTGATAGCTGATGCTGATGCGGCGAACCGGATTCTGGCGCAGCTGCTCCAGCGGCAGTGCATCGCAGGCGATGTCTGCGTAGCGGGTATTGTTCAGGTGGCCGTTGATGTCGCAGAAGGTATAGTAGGCAGCCGCCTGACCCACCCGCTCCACCTCCTGGGGGCGCTCGATGGTCATGTCCAGCTGATAGTCCACATCGTCTCCAAAGGGAAGACTCTGAAAGGCTTCAGGCGGGCGGCGGATGATACGGCGGGCCTGCGGGTCCACCAGAACCCATCGGCTGTCGGTCATGCCAAGGGCATTCCCCTGCTCATCCTGCACCGTGGTCACGCGCTTATAGGTGGCTCGCTTGCAGTTTTCCGGCCTGGTGGTCAGGGTGATAACCTCGCCGCAGCGGGGAACCCGCTCCCACTGAAGGGCCATTTTCGCCATGAGAAAAATCGCATTGTTCTTTTCGTAAAATTCCTGATTCAGCCCGATTGCCTCGCAGTGATCGGTGGAAAGCTGCTGCACCATACGCAGAAATGCGCCGGGCATCAGGTATCCGTTCAGATCGCAATCGGTGTCCTTCACCCGAAAGGTCTGGGTGTAGGTAGTCAGCTCCTGCATTTTCTTTTTCGCCTTCTTTTGCATTGAAATTTCCTTTTTATTATAGCACAAATTTCCGCCGGATGGGCCGCTGTTTTTACTCGGCGGCTTGCCGTTGCTTTCCCCGCGTGCTATACTAAAGAAGACCTGTTCTGACAAACATTCGGGCCCGGTTCCCGGGCCGATAAAAGGAGGCATATGCAATGGTGCAAAAGCCCTGGGGGGCCGGTTCCCTGTCGGTTCCCCTCTGTCTTTTGGGTGTCCTGTTTTCCTGCAATCTTCCCGGCGGCTTCTGCCTGGGCGATGCGATCTTTTCTCTGGCGGGCCTTTCCGCCTGGTCTGCCGGCAGCAGCGGCCTGCACTATCCCCCCTACGCGGCGATTCTTCTGTTTGTACCTGCCGCGGTGCTGGGCTGGCGTTTTTCCAGCCATCGGCTGGCCGGTTGGGGCAAATGGGTCTCGACCCTGATTCTCGCCTTCCTTGCGCTCAGCCTGCTGTTCTGGGTTCTTTGAGCCCGGTTTTGTGACATGATAGAAAAGCCTGTTCCCCTTCCGGAAATCCGGAATCGGGAACAGGCTTTTTAATTAATACATCTGACGGCGCTTTTTGCGGGCACGACGGCGCCACACGTTGAACACCGTCATGGCGATGGCCACCAGCAGGAACACCGGGACCAGCCACTGGTTACCGGTATCGTCGAAGCTCTTCATCTGGCTCCAGGCCATGTCCATGGCGCTGTTCAGCTCGTCCGAGATGACGCTGGGGTATTCGCTGCGCTCAATCAGCTCGGGATCGGGATACATCAGCTCGCTGTCCCGCAGTTCAGCGGGCAGCAGATCTCGCACCGCCTCCACCGGAGAGGTATACTGCACAAACAGCGCATTCTGCAGCGCCACATCCACCTCACACATGTAGTTGATGAACATCTCCGCTGCTTCCTGGTTCTGGCTGGAAGCCGGGATGCACATGGCATCCACACACTGCAGGGTGCCCTCTTCCGGGAGGAACATGCCCAGACTGGGGTTCTCAGCGATCATAGTCAGGCCGTCGCCGGTGTAGTAGGGTGCCAGAGCGGCCTCGCCGCCCTCCATTTTATCGAACACCTCATCCATCACGTAGGCCTGCACCAGGGGCTTCTGCTCCTGCAGCTTGACCAGAGCATCGTCGATGTCCTGGGTGCTGGTGGGGTTCATGCTGCGGCCAAGGGTCTTGAGGGCCATGGCAAAGCAGTCGCGGCTGTTGTTGAACTGCAGGATCTGACCGGTATAGCGAGGGTCCCACAGCAGGTTCCAGCCCTGCTCCAGATCCGCTTCGTCCACCATATCCTTGTTGTAGGTGATACCTATCATACACCACATGTAAGGCACGCTGTACACATTGCCCGGGTCATACTCCTTGTCCAGATACAGCTCGGAAATGCCTGCCAGATTGGGGATATTCTCCTTGTTCAGAGGCAGCAGCATGCCTTCGTTGGCCATCTTGCCCAGCATGTAATCGCTGGGGAAGATCACATCGTAGCTGGCGCCGCCGCTTTTCAGCTTGGCGTACATGCTTTCGTTGGTGTCGAAGGTGGTGTAGTTGATCTTGATGCCGGTCAGCTCTTCGAAGGCGGAGATCACATCCACACTTTCATCCGAGCCGTCCGAGATATAAAGGCCCCAGTTGTAGACGTTCAGGGAGACGTTCTGCCCCTTGAACCGGGTCCAATCGTAGTCAGCGCTGACCGAGATATCCTCGGTGACCTGAATCTTGTCCTCCGCCGCAAAGGTGGGAAGGGCAAGACTTCCGGCCGCCAGCACCAGGGTCAGCAGCAGGCTGATTACTTTTTTCATCGCTCGCATCCTCCCCTTATTCTTTGATTCGCTTTTTGCGGTAGCTGCGGCTTTCCAGTGCGTTGCTCACCAGGATGATGCACAGAATGGCCACGAACATGATGGTGGACAGAGCGTTGATCTCCGGGCTGACCTTTTTGCGGGTCATGCTGTAGATGGCAATGGGCAGCGTCTGCAGCGTGCCGCAGCTGAAGTAAGAGATGATGAAATCATCGATGGAGTAGGTCAGGCTGATCAGGAAGGCGGAGAGGATGGCGGGCATCAGCTCCGGCAGGACCACCTTGAAGAAAGCCTGACGGGGATTGCAGCCCAGATCCAGCGCCGCCTCATACATGCGCACGTCCATGCGGCGCAGCTTGGGCGCCACATTGAAAATCACGTAGGGCACGCAGAAGGTGATGTGGGCGATGAGCAGAGTGCCGAAGCCGAAGATGTTCTCCGGCAGGAACTTCAGAAAGCCGGGCACCGACGGATTGGAGTTCAGCCAATGGGCGATGTTCACATACACCACAAACAGCATCATCAGCGAAACACCGGTGATGATCTCCGGGTTGACCACCGGCAGGTAACTCACGGTATTGATCACACCCTGGGTGCGTTTTTTCATACCGCTGATACCGATGGAGGCCATCACGCCCAGAATAGTGGCCACGGTGGCGGCCAGGAAAGCCACCACCAGGCTGAGCCACAGTGCTTCCAGAATCATTTCGTTGTGCAGCAGGCTCTGGTACCACTTCAGGGTGAAGCCGGTGAACAGGGTGCGGCTTTTGCTCTCGTTGAAGCTGAACACCATCATCACCGCGATGGGCACATACAGGAACGAGAAGATCAGGCACAGATAAACCTTTTGCAGGGCGGCCAAATGTTGCTTTTTCATTACACCACGCCCTCCATATCCTCGTCGTCAAAGCCGTTGGTGAAGCTCATGCACAGCAGCACGATCACCATGAGCACCAGGCTGAGCGCACTGCCCAGGTTGTAGTTGTAGCTGTTGCCCAGGAACTGCAGCTCGATCAGGTCGCCGATCAGCATATTGGAGCCACCGCCCAGCATTCGGCTGATGATAAAGGTGGAAACACTGGGTACGAACACCATGGTGATGCCGGTGGCAATACCGGGGGCGGACAGAGGAATCAGCACCTTGGTCAGGGTCTTGAACATGCCCGCGCCCAGATCCTGCGCAGCCTCGATGACGCTGTTGTCGATCTTGGTCATGGCGGTGTACAGCGGCAGAATCATGTAGGGCAAGAAGTTATACACCATGCCCAGCACAACCGCGCCGCTGGTGTAGATCATCTGGAAGGGTCCGATGCCGAAGAAACCCAGAATCCGGTTGATAATGCCGTTGTTCTCCAGAAGGCTCATCCAGGCGTAGGTGCGCAGCAGAAAGTTCATCCACATGGGCAGCATGACCAGCATAAGAAAAATCTTCTGCTTGGCCGCACGCTGGCGGGAGAGAAAATAGCTGACCGGGAAGCTGAGCACCAGGCAGATCACGGTGGCTTCCGCCGCCAGCAGCAGACTGCGCACGAATACCGTGCTGTACTGCCCGATGATCATCAGGTTTTCCAGGGTAAAGTTGCCTGCCTTGTCGGTAAAGGCGAAGTAAGTGACGATGGCCAGCGGCACCAGGATGAACACAACCATCCACACCAGGTAGGGCGCGGCCAGTTTACGGTTCTTGATCATGGCCTTAACCCTCCGTGCGGGTCATAATGTGGATCTCATCCGGCCCGATGCACATGCCGATCAGCTCGCCGGGAGCGCTGGCCTGGGTGGAATGGATGATCCACTCGTAGCCGGCCTGCTCCACCCGCATCTCGTAGTGAACGCCCTTGAAGATCACTTCCTTGACCACGCCGGTGAGCTGGCCCTGAATGGCGGGCACAACCTGGATGTCCTCCGGGCGGATGACCACCTGCACCAGCTCGTTGTGGGCAAAGCCCTTGTCCACGCAGGTAAACTCATTGCCGGCAAATTCCACGCAGAAGTCCCGCAGCATAATGCCGTCGATGATATTGCTCTCGCCGATGAAGGAGGCTACAAAGGCGTTCTCCGGCTCGTTGTAGATGTCGATGGGGCTGCCGATCTGCTGGATGTTGCCGTCCTTCATGACCACCACCGTATCGGACATGGTGAGTGCCTCTTCCTGGTCGTGGGTGACATAAATGAAGGTGATGTTCATGGCTTGCTGCAGCCGCTTGAGCTCCAGCTGCATCTCCTTGCGCAGCTTCAGGTCCAGCGCGCCGAGAGGCTCATCCAGCAGCAGTACCCGGGGATGATTCACCAGGCCGCGAGCGATGGCCACACGCTGCTGCTGACCGCCGGACAGGTTGGTGGTGTCGCGGCGCTCGAAGCCCTTCAGGCCCACCACTTCCAGCATTTCCAGCACGCGGCTGCGGATTTCCTTCTCGTCCATCTTCTTCAGCCGCAGGCCGAAGGCCACGTTCTCGTACACATTCAGGTGCGGGAACAGGGCGTATTTCTGGAACACGGTGTTCACCTGGCGCTTGTAGGGCGGCAGATTGGTGATGTCCTGCCCGTCAAAAAAAACATTGCCGGAGCTCGGCTGGACAAACCCGCCAATGACTCGGAGGGTCGTTGTCTTGCCGCAGCCGGAAGGGCCCAGGAAGGTAACGAACTCCTTGTCGTGAATGTCCAGCGAGAGACCGTTGAGCACGTTCTCCCCGTCGAAGCCAACAACAATGTTCTGCAGTGATACGATCTTACTCATTGTTTTATGATTCCCCCTTTGCGGAATTTCGCCGTGGTTTGCATACACAGGCGGCGCACATGGTACCACCCCGCAAAAGGTTTGTTACACCAGCCAAAGCCCTGTTGGTTTTGGCGGTTGCAGCGGTACGTCCAGCGCCTATATGCCCGGCAAAAGAGCGCACTTCCCCCTTATAGAGTGCCGGGCACAACTGCTACTATACAAGCTGGACCTGACAATGTCAAGCAGTTTTTCAAAAAATGCAGAAAAACGCTGGATTTCCTTGCCTGCAAGCGGAAATCCAGCGTTTTACCCGTTTATTTTTGGTTTACTCTTTCATCCTTGCGTTTTCTTTTATTCACAAGGATTTTTCTCAGGTTTTACACAGGGTTCAGCCCTGCTTTTTGAAGGCCTTGCGGGCGGCGCGCTCCACCTTGGCAAGCTCCACCCCGGCCTGTGCAGCGGCTGCAGCCATATCGCAGTATTCCACCTTGCACTTTTTTACCCCGTAGCCGGTCCCCTGCTTGACGCGGACGACCCCGTACTTGGTCTTCACCGGCACCATGCGGGTGGTGAGCACGCTGCGATCCATCACGCTGGCGCGAACGCCCCAGGTGGTGGTGTGGCGCAGCATCAGCTGGGTGAGCTTATCCCGCTGGGGCGCATGACACAGGCAGCAGAGCATCACCGCCGGGCGGCTCTTTTTCATCTGGATGGGCACCGTGTACACATCCAGCGCGCCCTCTTCCAGCAGCAGCTCCGAAGCGTAGCCAATGGCCTCGCCGGTCATATCGTCCAGATTACAGCGCAGTTCCACAATCTGATCGCTCTCCTGCTGTACCTGGCTGGCATCGCTGCCCCAGAACACCCGCAGCACGTTGGCGGCTTCAAAATCCTTGTTGCCCACACCGATGCCCACCTTTTCGGTGACCATGACCGGCATGGGGCCAAAGGACTGAGCAAAGGTCTTGAGCAATGCCGCGCCGGTGGGGGTGCACAGCTCCCCACGAATGGAACCGGTGTAGGCGGGAACTCCCTGCAGAATATAGGCTGTGGCAGGCGCAGGCACCGGCAGAATACCGTGGGCGCAGCGCACCTGACCGCTGCCCAGATGTACCGGGCTGACAACAATCTTTTCCGGCGCCAGCATGTGCATCAGCAGGCAGACAGCGGTCACATCCGCCACAGCATCCAGCGCACCTACTTCGTGGAAATGAACCTGGTCCACCGGGCAGCCGTGGGCAGCGCTTTCTGCCTGCGCAATGGCGTGGTAAACCTGCAGCGCCTGCTCCTTTACCTCCGGGGGCAAAGCAGTTTCCTGAATGGTATGTTCCACCCAGGCCATGGTGGCGTGATGATGGTGCTCATGGCCATGGTCGTGTTCATGGGGATGGTCGTGGCCGTGCTCGTGCATATGGTCATGACTATGCTTATGATGATCGTGGTCATGTTCATGTTCGTGATCATGCTCATGAGGATGCTCGTGTACGTGATCATGGGGATGCTCATGGTCATGATGGTGGTCGTGTTCATGCGCATGCTCGTGGGGATGGTCATAAACGGCCGGAGCTGCATGCACCTCCGGATGAACCGGGCCATGATCGTGGCTGTGCTCCTCTTCCCCGTTCACCAGAACCTGCACATGCAGACCCTGCACACCGCACTTCTGCGCCGGGGTTGCCTTGACCTGTACCCCGGGCAGCAACCGGTTCATCTGCTCCAGAAATGCCTGCTGCTCCTCCGGGCTCAGTAGATCCAGCAGCGCAGCGGTGAGCATATCGCCCGCCGCGCCCATGGCACATTCAATATATAAGGTTTTCATTGGTCACTGCCTCCCATATGATTGATCATGCTGGCCAGATAGCCCGCACCGAATCCATTGTCGATATTCACCACGCTCACTCCGCTGGCACAGGAATTAAGCATGGACAAAAGTGCAGACAGGCCGTTGAAATTAGCGCCGTAACCCACACTGGTGGGGACCGCGATCACCGGGCAATCCACAAGGCCGCCCACCACACTGGCCAACGCACCCTCCATGCCTGCCACGGCAATCACCACACGGGCCTGCATCAGCACATCCAGCTTGGACAGCAGCCGGTGCAGCCCGGCCACGCCCACATCATACAGCCGCTCCACCTTATTGCCCATGGCGATGGCGGTGCGGGCAGCCTCCTCGCAGACCGCCATATCACTGGTACCTCCGGAGACCACGGCAATGTAGCCGGGTGCGGTGATTTTTCCGGTGGGGTGCACGATGCCCAACCGGGACATGGGGTCGTAGTCCATCGGATGGCGCTGCGCCACATAATCCGCCGACTGCTGATTCATGCGGGTCACGATGATGTCGGTGGCATCCCGGCTTTCCATGGCTGTGAGGATGCCGTCGATCTGCTCGGCGGTCTTGCCCGCGCCGTAGATCACCTCCTGCGCGCCCTGACGCAGGCCCCGGTGGTGGTCCACCTTGGCATAGCCCAGGTCCTGAAAGGGCTGCAGCTTCATCTGAAGCAGCGCCTGCTCGGGCGTGAGCGCTCCCTGCTGTACCTGTTCCAGCAGGGCCAGCATCTCCTGTTTTTCCATTGTTATTCCTCCCCTCGGGGTTCCAGATCCAATACGACCGCCGCAAACTGCGGCTTCAATGCCTTCACAAGCTCTTTCCGCTGCTCCAGTGCCTTGCTGAACTGGGCGGCGGGCAGCTGCAGCTTGGCCGTGTCGCCCACGCAGCGCACCCGAAAATCGGAAAACCCCAGCCGGAACAGTTCATTTTCCGCCGCTTCCACCCGCCGCAACGCCTCGGTGGTAATGGCAGTACCGGTGGGAATGCGGGTGGCAAGGCAGGCATAGGCGGGCTTGTTCCAGGTGAACAGGCCCAGTTCCTGGGATGCCTGCCGCACCTGGGCCTTGGTCACGCCGCACAGCCGCAGCGGACTGTAGACCCGCATCTCTTCCAGTGCCCGCATGCCGGGGCGGTCGGATGCATCATCCGAGGCGTTGGTTCCGTCGATAATCTCTTCGAAGCCGTCCGCTTTGGCAGCGGCCAGAATCGCTCCGAACACCTGCTTTTTGCAGTAATAGCAACGCAGCGGACCGTTCTGCCGCACGTTTTCGTCCGCCAGCGGCTGGGCGGGCAGCACCTTCAGTTCCACCCCCTGTTCTTCGCACAGGCGGCGGGCATGCTCCAGCTCAAAGCGGGGCTGAAAGGGGCTGTCCACAAAATAGGGTTGAATCCGGCAGCCACAGCGCACGGCCTCGGCCAGCAGATAGGCGGAATCCACGCCGCCGGAAAGGCCCAAAGCCAGACGGGGATGCCGGGTAAAGAACTCCTGCAGTGTCATGTGGGTGGTTTCTCCTTATTCTTTATTATACATCGTTTGAAATGGGTTTCACAGCTCGATCCGACGGGTACACACCCGGTCCAGCAGGGGGGCGGAGTGGCTTACGGCCACCAGTCCAATGCCGCGGCGAGTGGTTTCCTCCACCAGAAAGCTCCACAGCTGTGCCTGGGTTGCCAGATCCAGCATGGCGCTGAGCTCATCCGCCAGCACAAATCGGGTGGCAGGACCCAGTGCCCGGACGATGCAGAACCGCTGCAGTTCACCGCCAGACAGCTCTGCCGGATAACGGCTGAGCCATTCCGGTTGGATGCCCAGCGCCTGAACCAGCCGCTCCTCCGGCTCACCTGCTTCCCGCAGAGTTTTCCCTAACGTCAGGCGGGGGTCCACCACCTGCTCCGGATGCTGCCAGATCAGCTGCACCGGGCAGTAGCCCCGATAGCTGGCAAGAGACTTGCCGTCCAGCAACACCTGGCCGGACTGGGGCTTCTCGTAGCCCGCCAGCAGCTTGCACAGGGTGGTCTTACCCCGTCCACTGGGGGCGAAAATACCCACTCGCTCGCCGCCTTCCACCCGCAGGGACAAGTCTTGCAGCACGCTCCTCCCGCAAGGATAGGTAAAGCAGAGATTCTTTGCTTCCAGCGTCATAGCTGTTCTCCTTCCGGGTGCAGGCAGCGCACATAGCCTGCACCCCGTTTTTCATAGGCGACCGCACCCTCATGACATTCCGGCCCCGCCTTGGGGCAGCGTGGTGCGAAAGCACAACCTGCCGGCAGCTGGCCCACCGGCTGAGTACCAGGCAGCGGAACAAAGCCATGGTTGGGGCTGGCCTGCCAGAGTGCCTGGGTATAGGGGTGCTGCAGCAACTCCTTTGCTGCAAAGCTGGCCGCCGGAGCCTCCTCTACCGCCGCGCCCGCATAGAGCACGATCACCCGGTCCGCCACTTCCAGTGCGGCCTCCAGATCGTGGGTAATCAGCAGTACGCCCGCGCCTGCCTGGGCCAGCTCCTTAAAGTGGCCCAATACCCGCCGGGCCGCTTCGGGATGCAGGCCGGGGGTGGGTTCGTCCGCCACCACCAGCGACGGGGTGTGCTGCACTGCGGTGGCAATCAGCACCCGCCGGGCCATGCCGCCGGACAGCTGAAAGGGATACATTTTTTCCACCTCAGGACCAAGCCCGTAACGCCGCAGCGCCGCCGAGGCCTTTTGTGCATCGCCTTTTTCGCCCTTTGCCTGCTCCCCCACCTGCATCAGCGGGTCCAGATAGGAGACATTCTGGGGAACCAGTACAATTTCATGTCCCCGCAGTTTCCCGGCCAGCCGGTCGTCCAGCGGCTGGCCCCGGTAGAGTACCTGCCCGCCCACCTGGGCATTGTGAGGCAGGATACCCAGCAGCCGATGGGCCAGCAGGCTCTTTCCGCTTCCGGAAGCACCGACCACTGCCACCAGTTCGCCCTCATCCAGCGAAAAGCTCAGATCCCGCACGCCGGGCAGCGTCACCCGCCGGAAGCCCTGAGCGTACCGGGAAAAGGACACCGTAAGCCCCTGCACCTGCAGCAGCGGGGCTTTTTGTCTGTTCGATTCCATTATGCCGCCTCCTGTTCCGCGTTCACTGACCAAAGCGCGGCCAGGCTTTTGCCCGCCAGCTCAAACAGCAGCACCACCGCCACCAGACAGATGCCGGGCAACAGCGCCAGCCACCAGCGGCCGGTGGCCAGATACTGCATACTTTCCGAAAGAATCACGCCCACCGCGGGCTGTTCGCTGGTCAGACCAAAGCCCAGGAAGGTTACACTGGCCTCATGGAGGATAGCGTGGGGAAACAGCAGCACCAGCCCGGTGAAGAACTGGGGCAGCACGCCGGGCAGAATGTGCCGGACCGCGATGGCTGCCGGGGATGCTCCCAGCTTGCGCGCCACCTGCACATAGCCGCTCTGCCGCAGCTGCATCACCTCACCCCGGATCAGCCGTGCAAGGCTCATCCAGTGGGTGGCCACGATGCCGATGGTCACGCCCCAGAACCCACGTCCGCAGGCGCAGGAAATAAGCACCAGCAGCAGAATGTGAGGAATTCCCATAAACAGATCAATCAGCCAGGTGAGGGCGCTGTCTGCCCAGCGGCCCAGCAATGCGGCGCTCACGCCCGCCGCCAGCGCCACCACTGCGCTCACCGCAGCGGTAACCACACCGATGCGGATGCTCAAAGAAAGTCCGCTCAGGGTGCGGGTAAGCATATCCCGGCCCATCCAGTCCGTACCGAACAGATATTCGGCACAGGGCGCCAGATTCTTGCGCGTGAAATCTGTGGCAAGGGCCTGCTCCCGGCATGCCATGCCGGCGATCATAACCGCCAGCAGAATTGCAGCGGCAAAAACCAGCCGGATCAGCGCAGCGGTTCGGGGCTGGCGTAAATTGTTCAAAATCCGCTTCATGTCCTGCCTGCCCCCTTTCGGATGCGGGGGTCCACCAGACCATACAGGCAGTCCGCCACAAAATTCGCACCGAACACCATGGCACTGCAAATCACCGTGATGCCCAGAAGCAGCGGCAGATCTCCGCCCAGGCCCGCTGTCACCGTGGCCTGACCGAGACCCGGATAGGAGAACACCTCTTCCACCAGTACCGAGCTGCCCAGCAGCTCACCCAGGCTGGCAAACTGCAGGGTGATAGCAGGCAGCAGCACATGCCGCAGCACATGGCGCAGCAGGATGCCCTTTCCGCTCTCTCCCCTGGCCCGGGCAAACAGAACGAAATCCGACTCCAGCGCCTGAATGGTCTTCTGCCGGGTGTGCAGGCAGACCGATGCGGTGCCGGTGATGCTGAGAGCCAAAGCAGGAAGGATTGCATGCCGCAGCCTGTCCGCCAAGGTAACGGCGGTGGCTTCCAGTCCGATGGGTACACTGAGCCCCACCGGCAAAAGCTTGAGCCAGACGCCGAAAATCATCAACAAGAGCAGTGCCACCCAGAAGGCGGGCGTGCTGGCAATGATCATGGACCAGCCCCGAATCAGTTTGTCCGGCCAGCGGCCCTGCGTCGCTCCGGCCAGTACGCCCAGACCGAAGCCCAGCAGCCCGGAAATCACCCAGGCCAACACCAGCAGCCAGAGGGAATTTGCCAGCTTTGCTCCAATCACCGTAAGCACCGGCTGACGGTAAAGCAGCGAGACACCGAAATCTCCCTGCAGCATTCCGCTTACCCAGGCTGCGAACCGTTCCAGGGGCGGGGTATCCACACCCCAGTACGCCTGAAGGCGCTCGATTTGCTCCGCGCTCATGCTGCCCATCGCCGCCTGGCCCACATTCTGCTGCAGCGGGTCGATGGGAGACAGGCTCAGCAGCACAAAGGCTGCCAGACTGGCGCAGAAGATCAGCAGCAGCATCCGGATCAGCTGCCTGACCGCCATGCGGGCCATTCGTTTTGCCATAAAAACTTCTTCTCCTTTTTCCTAACGGGCAGCCGCACTGCTCCGTTCAAAGCAATGCGGCCGCTTTGTCTTCGGTCAGGCCTGGTTCCAGGTCCACTGGTCCACGTTGTTCACCAGCGACCAGCCGTGGCCATGGGGATGCAGCTTCTGCTGCGCCACTTCCAGATTCTGATTCACCCAGTACAGATGATCCACATTCACCATCCAGACCCAGGGCACATCGTTCACGATCTCCTCCGACTGGGTCTGCTGCCACAGCGCGTAGGACTCTTCCAGATCGCTGCAGGCCAATGCCTGGTCCATCAGCTCATCCACCCGAGCATTGGCATAGGGAGAATACCGGGCCAGATCGCCCACCGTGTGGTAGATATTGTACATCTCCATGGGGCTGTGAGTTCCCCAGCCCCAGACCAGCGGAGTGTTCTGGGCCCGGTCATAGGCGGTATCCCAGCCCACACCCTCGGTGCTGGTCTGGATGCCCAGCTCAGCCAGCTGGTTGGCCATGTCGGCCGCAAGAGCCTGGCGGGTGGAATCGCCCATGGGGTACAGCAGGTTCAGACTGGCGGTCTGGCCGTCCTTCTCCCGCACGCCGTCACTGTTCAAGGTCCAGCCCGCTTCCTCCAGCAGGGCGGCGGCCTTCTGAGGATCGTAGGTCACCTCATCCGCCTCAGAATACCAGGGCATGCCGTCGCACACACTGTAGGCCGGAGTACCGTAGCCGTTGAGCACGTTATCGATCATTTCCTGCCGGTCAAAGCCGATGTTGATGGCCTGACGCACCCGTACATCCGCGGTGAAATCGTTACCGATGCCGTTTTCTTCCTCCACTGCAGGCAGGTTAATGCCCCGGTTGTCCACGGTCTTCACGGCCATCAATTCAAAGCCGTCATTGGTCTGGTCCGTATAGGAAGCGGCGGTGTAGGCCACATCCACCTGACCGGCCTTGGTAGCAGCAAAGGCAGCATCCTCGCTCATGAAGAGGATGACAACCTTTTTCATCTTTACTTCCTCACCGTAATAATCCGGGTTGGCTTCCAGGATCACCTGCTGGCCCTTATCCCACTGCTTGAGGATATAGCGGCCGGAACCAATGGGATTCTGGCCATAATCCGGGCCATAAGCGTGCCCAGGAACAATGCCTACCACCGCCATGGAATAGGGCCAGGTGGAATAAGGCCGGTTCATGTGAAACACCACTGTGGTGTCATCCACTGCCTCCGCGCTGTCCAGCATGGTGAAATCGTTCACCGTGCTCTCTGCCTTTACTGTATTATAAGTAAAGGCCACATCCGACGCGGTGAGGGGCTCGCCGTCGGTGAACTTCACGTCATCCCGGATGGTGACCGTCCAGGTCAGGCCATCCTCGCTGACCTGCATGTCAGTGGCCAGGTCATAGCCAATGCTCATATCCGCATTGGTGACCACCAGCGTGCTCTGGATCAGCGGCTCATGCACATGCTCGCCCGCACCCCAGCCATAGGCCGGGTCAAAGCCGGATGCCGGTTCGGATTCCACGTTCATTGCCACCACCACAGTGTCGGTCTGCTGCTGGCTGGCGGTGCTGGCCGCAGCTGTGGACTGGCTGGCCGGCTGGCCGCAGCCCGCGGCACCAATCGCCAGACACAGGGCCATGACCGCTGCAAGGATTTTCGTTTTTTTCATGCTCGTCTTTCCTTTCCTTCGCTGAACTTGCCGCGCAGGCGCACCCCGGATGGGCACAAAAAAGCCACGCAGGCAAAGAGCCCCGGCCATAACGTGCCGAAGCATCATGCCTTCGTGGCATTCAATTCGCTGTTGCAGAATTTCTCGCTTCTCCTTCGTGAAGAAGCAACAAAAATATATTAACATAAATTCGTGTGTATGTAAAGATACACGGAAGAAAAAGACGGCGGGCGCACCGCATATACGATACGCCCGCCGATTACTTTTGTTATTTACGCTTTTTCCCTCTCCATTTGGTCATTCAACCGACTGATCAAACTGCAGATTGTCGAAGCTGGTCAGCTCCTGAGCCTGGCTGGTGCGGGGATAATACTCCACCTTTACCTGGTCTCCTGGCTGGGTAATGGCCAGCTCAGCGGACAAACTGCCCTGCACGCTGAACAGCAGCTCGGGATGCTCGTTCAGCACCAGATAATAGGTGGAGCCGCTGCTGTTGTACTCGCTGCCGATGCGCTGCACGGTACCGGTCAGGCTGGTACGCTCGCTGTTCACGTTGCCCACCATGGTGCTGCCGCCCGCACGCAGTGCCTTTTCGTAGCTCAGGCGCGCTTCGTCGATGGTATCACCCACGCCCACGGTCTGATAGTCCTCCACCGATACATAGGCGTATTTCTTAATCAGACCTTCGTTGTCCTTCAGGGTCATGAAGTAGGTGGGCCGGCTGTTCAGATTGACAATCAGCGGGAAGGCCGCCTGGTAGCCGTACTGCTGCACCTCGCCCTGAGCCGACTGCTGAGCCGCCGTCTCGGTGGCGCCGCTGATGCGGTACAGATGCGGCTCCTTGGTGACCATGTCCACCATTACAAAACCGATGGCGCTCTCGTCGCCGCCCACACTGGTCAGGCCGGTGAACAGATAGCACCTGCCGTCGTTGTAAATCAGGGTTTCGCCTGGGCTGGTACGGTATTTGTCCTTGTCGCTGAAGTTCAGATAGCCATGCACGTACTCGCCCTTGTTGTTCAGCTGGGTTACAATGAAATCCTCCGGCTGAACGCGATCTACCCAGTCGGGAAGCTCGTCAATGCTGTAACGCTGGCTTTCGCCGGTGGAGCAGTTGAGTACCACCGCGCCGGTGGCCTCCGGCAGCGAGAAGCCCCGCAGATACTTATAGGTAGTGATGACCCAGTAGGGCTGGCCGGAATCGTCCAGCTCAAAGCTGTAATCGGTCAGGCCGGTGAAGGGCGCGGCCGTGAAGCGGGCATAGAACATCAGGTTCTGCCACAGATAGGCGCCCGGCTGGTATTTGATGGTGTAGCCGTCCACATACTGCACGTCCTGAGGATTAGTGGCGGATACCACCACATAACCGGGAGTGCCTTCCAGATTGGTAAGCCATTTGAATACACCGGAATGGTAGGTGGGTACCGCCCAGACCAGCTTTCCGTTCACCTGCTGCAGGGTGGGCTCGCCCAGCACCACCTGGCTGCCCAGGCTGGGACGCTCACCCAGTTTTTTGTCCGCCAGCTTCTGAGCCATAGCCTTATCTACGATTGGCAGCTGGCTGGTATCGGTGGTGTCGAAGTCCTCGGCGAAGTCCATCTGAACCAGCTCCGGCATCTGATCCCGGAAGGCGTTCACCTGGAACAGAACGCTGGACCCGGCCCATACAATAAAGTACGCGCCCCAGAGCACTGCCACCAGAATCAGCGGCCAGCGGCTGCCGTTCTGGAAGCGTTCAAAACGCACGCTGCCCGGCACGCCCTGTACCGGCCCCGGCTGTGCCACCACCCGGCCAATGCGGTCCAGAGTAAAGATGGCCACCAGCACCGTGATCAGCACACAATACATAAATGCCGATTCCGGATAAAGAGGATTCAGGTTGGGGTGCTGAAACACCACATACAGTGCGAATACCAGCAACGTGGCCAGCACTGCCTTCAATTTCCAATGTTTCATGGTTTCGGTTCCTTTCTCTCCTGTGCGGCTGCATGCCGCTGTTTACTGGTATTCTATCACTGATCCTGCCTGCTGCCAAGAAAGAAACGGTTAAAATTCCTCTGCACATAAAAACAGCCGGGAGACTTCGCTTCTCCCGGCTGTTTTCACGCCTTATTATTCACAGGGTTCCGGTTCGCAGCCGCCTCCCCGCTGATCCGGTGCAGGCTGGACCGCCTGCACCGAATCATCCTGAATCTTCTGTACCCCGCCAGGCAGGAGCATGGGATCTACCCAGGGCAGATACGCCCCAAACCCTTCGTCTGGGTCGGTCTGATGCTTTTTCCCGCCTTGTTTGCCGGGCTCGTTGCCCTGATCCACCTGCCCCACTGCGTTTTGTCCCTGATGATGAAAATTCATACCGCTTTCCATAGTTGATTTTATATCCTCCTTTTCAAGGTTTGGCGCACGGAATGATCTTGGAATCCTGTTTTTTCTCTCCGTTTTTGGCCTTTTGCAGATAGTATGACCAATCAACTGTAAAATATTTGGAAAACTTTTGTAAAAAGGAGAAAACTGAAAATTCTCCGTTGACAAAACAGGTTGCATGGGCTATAATAAACAACGTCGCCGGTGAGAACACCGGGCCAGACGTCCGGGTGTAGCGCAGTTTGGTAGCGCGCTTGAATGGGGTTCAAGAGGCCGTGAGTTCGACTCTCGCCACTCGGACCAAAAGCCATCAGCTGAAAAGCTGGTGGCTTTTTTGTTGCTGTAACGCGGGTTTGCGGGCGGTTCCGAACTTCGGAACCGCCACAAGCCCTTTCTTTTTTCCTGGCCGTTTTGCTCCTGTCCTGGGGGACATAATGAATGGATTCATTGCGCTGTGCTGGTCTTGTGATCAAAAATCCATAAAATGCGCCGCATCGCCAATACCACTGCCGATAGCACACACTTACATCGTAAAAGATGTCGCTGTCATGCTCAACATTATGCGTACACCGGCATACGTGCTGGTAAAGGAAGGTCCTCCAAAACCTCATGTACTGATACGCCAATTCATATTTTTCAAAAGTCGTTTGATGACTGGCTGGAGAAGTTGCAGTTGTAGAGTAGGGCGTTAAATATTCAAAGAGTCGCCGTAGGCTCAAAGCTACGACGGCCTTCTCATATCGGTTACTTTCCAAACAAATCACTATGAGTCCCTGTACGGGTCAAAGTCAATACCAGAACATCGTCCTCAACTCGGTAGACCAAGAGCCAATCAGGCAGAATGTGACATTCTCGATGGCCGACCCAGTTGCCGGTAAGTGCGTGATCTTTATTCTTTTCTGGTAGAGATTGTCCTGCAGCCAAAAGAGCAACGATCTGTTCCAGCAATTCGATTTTCAAGCCACGCTTGATTGCCAGCTTGTAGTCCTTTCGGAATTGCGTGGTGAACTTGACCATATATTTTGTCTGGCTCATTTTTTCAAATCCGCAAACAACTCATCCATATCGGTGTATCCCTTTACAGACGGATCCTTTGCGATCCTTTCCGCCTCCAGCATGGCTGCAATCGTTTCCTTGTTGGGCTGATTTAAACTAATCTCAAAAGGAATCCCGCCCTCTCGAAGAGACTGCCGGACAAAGATGTTGAATGCGGTGGACAGGTTCATGCCGAGTTCAGCAAACAGCGCATCAGCCTGTGCTTTCAGTTCGGAATCCATACGAATACTAATATTGGTGGTAGAACCGGCCATAGAATCATCTCCTTCCTATTGGTACTTTTATTATATGCCATTTGCACGAAGAAAGCAATGCAATGCACGAAAATCTACAAACATTCCATACCGTTGCAGGAGATGCAGAAAAAGCCCTCACATCACACCTTGCGGCAAGGCAAGCAGACATTGCATCAGCACAAACAGCAGACCAAAACACAGCGTCTCCTGCGCAAAAGGTCAAAAGCAAGGACCGGAAAATGGCGCGGTGACAGAAACTCTGAATAAGCAGCTCTTCCTCAATCTCCCGTATGTGCTGAACAACTCAGAAAACACACCTGAACTTTCTATGAACAGCAAGGGAACGCAACGAAGTCAGGCGTTTGTGCTTCACTCAATCTTCTGCACTCCTCGACATATCTCACCTGCTGAAAGCACCGATAGGCGCATAAGATAAGGGACAGGCAATCTTGATGCCTGTCCCTTCCTTTTACTTGATGCCGATATACCGATTTTGCCGGACTTTACGCAAACAGCTTCTTCTTTTCTCGAATTGTATAGACCGATGGATCTGCCAGCAGTGCATACCCATCGGATCTGCATCGAATATCTTCCTGCCACTTTTGGCTCACACTCACATTATCACCTCGACAGCTGGTATGGGCCATGGGCTCTGTTTCGGCAACGATTAACTGCCATTTGCTGTTAGCCGGCAAAGTCAGTTCGATGGCACACGCCGGCACCTCCGTCTCGCTGAACTTTTCGCCAGCCTGATACCGCAGCGGATGTGGATCATGATACAGCGTACGGCTGACATGCTTCCCAATGCACATGCGATAGATTTCGCCGGGTGTGGCACCAATGGCCCCCGAACGACGCTGCTCCGACTTGTCCGCGTGGCCCATCTGCTGATACGCCTGTTTGGTATCCATGCCGCTCTCACAATATATCCAGGTACAGAAATTACGACGCAATGCATGACATGTAAGCATACTCAGCAAATAATTATCCTGGCACACCTCATCAAAACGATAAGGTCGGTTCTTCTTCAAGGCCTCCAAAATCCGCGGATCACGCAGAAGCTCTGGAATTTGCTCCGTAATATTGTTCATCGTACCGGACACCGTTTTTGCGTCTGTACAGTACTCCCCTGCCTGCACACTTCCACACATGAGCATCAAGGAAACGTTGCCATAATCCCTTTCCAGCTCCTGCTGACGCTGCATCAGGATTTCTCCCAGTTCGACCGACATCGGCACCACTCGATAGGACGACGTCGTTTTGGGAATTTCTGTTCGTGTGTTCGAACTGACGCCGAGCTGACCTGTAACACGCAAGTAATACATGGCGCCCTGCGAACCCTCCAGCCTGGCAATCGAACAAAACAGCAAACCTCCATATTCACTGATCCGTAGCCCCGTGTCCGCCAATATACCGACCTGTCCCGACAGGATAGTCTCATCGCACACCTGCTTCAACAAATGTCTCGGAATACTGCGGGCACTGTCAATATAAGACAGCAGCAGATCCTGCCGGGAAGGCTTACCCGCATAGCGCGTGGGCACGAGCGGTATATTATAGCCTTCCGTCGTCTTCAAATCCCAGATCAGCAGATACAAGAGATTCAAACGTTTTGCGGCCGATGGGGGAGCTTCTGCACCCGCCACCCAGTCAGATTTTTTGCGCGCAGTCCCCGCTGCGTTGCGGCAGATACGCTCCTGCAATGCACGATAAATTTCCGGCGTAAGAGATTCTGCCGTCGTTCCGCGCAATTCGGTAACCAGAATATCATACTGACGCCGATAGTCATCGATTGTACGTTCGGCCCACTGCTGTTGATGAATCGAGAAGAACATCTCTTTATAGGACTCCGCCGCATCTCCCAGGTCATGGGTAGGCTCATAACGATTGCCGGCCGCCAACAATCCGGCCTGATACATCGCCTGAATCAACTCATTGGCAATGGCCGGAAAATGGTGCTCCTCAATGTCTGCCGGATTTGCTCCATACACGGGTTTATCCACCGGGCAATCGCTCTCACTGGCAAAAAGCTGGCGCTTGGTAATCACTTCACCGGTTTCGGGGTTGATGGGGCTTATCAAGGCGCGGCACGGCGCCTTGGATGCTTTGCGACCCCTGGGGTAGGCCGTCCGTACACGGAAGCTTACCCCGCCATAATCAACTGTTTTTGTCATTTGATTTCCCTCCATTCCGCCTTTACGGCATAATCCGATATGATTTTCACCGTCTGTGGTCCTCCTGTGTCATTCGCTGCCTCAAAGATATAGCGATTTCCAACCGCATCTCCAAAAGATGGACACCGCCGCAGCCGCAGATAACGCGCCACAGCATACTCATCACTGAGGATATCCAGATAGGCCTCTTCATCCGTTTCAGTCCGAACAAGGCCAAACATGGCATGCAGCATCGGAAGGTCAGCACCACAGGTCTGAGCAAGGTACTGTGCATCCCGGTAGAGCAGCTTGACACCAGCAGCCTCTGCCTGCAGGTATACCGCTCCATTCTTCCGGGTACGCGGAATCGGACTTTCGGAAATTCCCGCCTTCGCCAGAAGATCACCGATCATCTCATCCAGGTCTGCGGGGCCTACAATCGCACCATCCGGTGCCAGATCAGACAACCTCATCTGAGCAATTTGATGATCGCTATAACCTTGATGCCGCAGGTAATCGATGTACTCCAGCAAAATGGTGGCCGCCCACGGATAGAGGACCACCTTGCGCAGCCGCCGCAGCGGAAAGTCATTATTTGTGGGTCCGATCTGAGAATACCGTTTATGCAATCTGCGCATAACGCTGGTGATTGTGATGACATAGCAGCTTTCGCCTCCTTCCAGAATCAGCTGCACGATGTCGCCAAAACGCTGGGCGCTGATTTCACAGGTTTCCATGCCGCAATAGATCATCGCCAGCACAAACATCAGATACTCGCGCCGCTCCACATTCTCAACTGCAAACAGTGCCGCCCTCTGATCATCGTCCAGATGTGCACTGCGTACGCTGTTTACCAATGCACTATTTTTGCCTTTGATCTTGGCAATCATATCCGCCAACTGAATGCCAGTCGCGCAATCACCGTATCCGCTGCTCTCGATTGCAGCAAACAGCCCTTTATAGGCCCGTTTTGCGTATCCGCGGTAGGATGCACTGGCCTTCTTCCGGGACAGAAGGTGGTTGACTTTGCAAATGAGCTGCGTCTGTGTGGTGCTATCCATATCACGCAAACGCATCTCCCCGATCACCGGCAGTACAAACGTACGGAGCGCCGACATCATATGATTCCGGGCATCCGCCGTTTCGCCCGAAAACAATGCGTCTCCCGCATAATGTACATACTGCTCAATTGTCACATTGCCATACTCGATGTTGGCCTTCCAATAATGTGCAAACAGCAGCGCCGCCATGCGTTCGATCCGCGGCAGCAATTCCTTCTTCGCCCGCCTGGTTGCCTCCTGTGCAGTTTTGCCGCGGCAGCGCATCTCGTACTTGGCGTCGGGGTTTTCTTTTGCTTTCCGTTCGATTGCAGCAATGTCTGCCGCAATCATCTCTGCCAGGGCCGGCTGTTCCGCCGCGCGCTCTTTAAGCGCTGCCACAATCGTCGCATTTGTGTACGGGGCTCCCGTCTTCGGGTCGATCAACTGATAGATCGCATCCTGCTGCCCCTTCTGGTCGCGCGCCGGGCGGACATAAAACCGCTTTGTCCCGCCCATGCATTCTGTGTCATTTTTTGATTTGGACATCCTCTCATCCCTTCTTTCGTTTTGTCTGTTGTGTGTAATTTAAGGTAGTAGTGATTAACGTCCCTCTTCAAGGACTATGCAGACCGCACCTGCATCCGCCTGTATTCCGCAAAAAACAAACAGTCATCCTGTATGCTCCTTTCCGGCATTGCACCGGTCGAATCACAGAATGACTGTTTATCTCACAATATTTATATTAATAGCGCCAAAAGATCCCACTTCGAGTGGGCAATTACGATTCGCCAAATTAGCACTCAGGTTGTGCTTTCTATGTCCCTATATTAACACACAGCATTTATTTTTGCAACACTTTTTATCAAATTTTTTATTTATTTTGCATTAAAAAATCTCTTAGGTTTAAATTAAAAAACGCAGAAATTTTCATTTTACGGCATTCTTCACTTCAAGCAAAAAAGAAACAATTCATTTAATAAACCTTCAAATCAATACATCACAAAGAGAAAACCGCATGCTTCGATCTATAAAATTTTATAACAGAAAATTGTGAGTTATTTCTCACATTGAACAAAAAGCCATCCCGCAACAGTCCGGCAATGTCGGCGCAATCACAGAATGGCTTTTTATCAGAAATAATCTTGTAAACTCCAGAGGACGCACTTGGAGTGGGTAGTTTCGTTGCTCAAAATTCGCGTTGGATTCCTGTTTCCCTTTATGATATGAATTGCATCTGCAGATATCAATCAATCTTCTGAAAATTTTCAGAAGATGTCATGTGCGGCTGCATCAATCCGCTTGCGGAGAATTTCCTGAACCTCCTGCATCAGCAGCAATCCGGTGGAAAACCCGTATTGAAATGCATCGCTGCTTTCTGTATCGCAGATAATCAGTGTCTGTTCCAGCATCTGGTCCACCAGCGCCATATCCTCCTCGCTCAGATTGTTCCGCAGGTCTTTCAGGAGCTGTTCAATCTCCTTGCCCGCCTGTTTGTGCCGGCTGTTTCCCTCCAGGTTATTTTCACAGGGAAGCAACTCTCCCCGGTAGATTGCATCCAATACCATGCGGATTCCCTCCTTTATCACAGAAGCTGCTTTTCTTTGTGGGTAGCAAGAGAGAAGTTGTAGGGCGCACTGGGCCGTCCGTCCGGGAAGTTGGGCGCGGGCAGGGTATTCAGAATGCGCACCATCTCCTGCAGTCTGTCAGAATAGCCGTTTGTCAGCAGGATTCCCCGGGTGGGCTGAATTCCCTCCAGAACCAGACCGTCCCAGTACATGCGCAGCTGGTACAGATCCTTCGGTTCCGCCTTTCGAGTCTTCAGCTCATAGATATCGCATTTTCCATTTTCTCCTTTGTCCACCACATCCACGCGGGTACCGGTGGGCCAGACGCAAATCTCGCTGGTTACCTCATCCTCCGGGTTTGCTGCCTTGAGAATTTTCATCCACTTCTTTTTCAGTTCATCCTCGCTGAATGTGGCTGCGTTTTTCTGCGGCGGGAACTCAGCCAGCGCTTCAAAGACCTTGTCCCAGTCCGGGTCGTTGCGGTCAATACCGGTCTTGTTGTTCAGAGTGGCAAGAACACCACGGGGCAGCTCCGGCAGGATCAGCTCGCCTACAAAATCGTTGTAGCTGTTGTGCCGGGAAATGGGCGTGCCGTCTTCTTTATGCCAGATTTCACCCAGCTGAGCGGTGGCAATCACCCGCTTGCCCAGCCGAATATCGATGCCCTGCGTGGGCTGGGTTCCCTGATAGTAATACCGGGACTTGCCGCCCAGTACCAGATGATCCCGCTTGGATTTATCGAGGGTGCCATGGACGTAGATCACCGGTACAATCTGGCCGCCCAGTTCCACTTCCAGTTTTTCGGTGCGGGCCATCATCATGGGAACCTGGATGGGCGGAACCAGCATACTGCTCTGGCCTACCGTCACCGCGATCTTGGCGCTGGGCTCCAGCGTGACCGGATCCAGTTCCAGGTAGCCCCGGTAGGCAACGCCCAGATGCTCGATCAGCCACAGCCGCAGGGTGGCCAGATCGCTAAGCTTCCGGTTGCCCTGCCGCTGCAGGGTGCGGGCAATGGCCATCGGCACCCGCACATAGATGACCGTGGAGGGATCAGGCCACTGAAGATTCAGGCCCTCGGGCAGCTGAAGAGCGTCTTCCTCTGTTACGGTCATCTTCAGGTCAAAGGGGCCGCTCACTTTGTAATAAGGGCCGGGCTGGCTGCGGGTGTAGATGCACCAGTCACCGGTGCCGCCGGACAGACAGGCCAGCGCATTGTTGAGACCATATCCGTGCTCATTCAGGCGGCTGTTGGTCAGCGGAGCACTGCCCAGCTGAAGCGCATTGGTGAGTGCGGCAAG
Source organism: Allofournierella massiliensis (assembly GCF_964241245.1). Lineage (NCBI taxonomy): Bacteria > Bacillati > Bacillota > Clostridia > Eubacteriales > Oscillospiraceae > Allofournierella > Allofournierella massiliensis. Next base: position 40,638 of record NZ_CAXSWZ010000013.1, on the reverse strand, counting down.
ATCCATGCCACAGCCCCAGTCGGCCACTGCCAGGTGAATATAGTTCTTGTCCGCATCAGGTGCCAGCGCCACGCAGATCCGAGCCTTTTCGCCCGCCAGTGCGGCGGCAAGAGCATCATCGCACCCCTCGAGGATACCCTGATGGAAGAGCATTCCTTGACGGGCCAGCCCGACAAAAGCCTTGCGGGTGATGTTGATGGAGATTTCGTGGCTCTCGTTGGTGGCAGCGGTGATGTTGTTCATGTTCTGGTTGTTCATATTGAATCCTCTCTTTCTTATTTATAAGGAATGTGGTTGATCCACTGCCCTCTTACGGCTTGTTTTGTTGCGGCCGGCATGTTATGATAAGAGGGCAAATTGGATTATTTTGGCGAATGGTTCATTTTGCGTTTGCCGTGTTCGGGTGGCAGCCCGAATGCGGCTTTTTTCGTGTGGGGAAAGCAATCTTTATCACGGCCAGCAGGCAGGGACAATGACCGAACTGCCTGCTTCGGTGATCCGGGATGTTGTCCACTTCGTAGATGAAGTGGGTACGGATGTGTTTCATGTTGATACCTCACGTTATTTTGAGTAGCAAGAGCGTGTCTCCTGTCTATGGTTAAATTATATCATACTGGTACCACCATGTATATTCGACGATTCTACAAATAATACTGGTACCACTATGCCAGCGTTTGTGCATATTGCATACTGGTACCACAAAAATAGGTGTGCTATACTTATTTAAATATATTTTTATAAAAGGAAGTGATTATTTGTGGGGAAAACCTCTGTTGAAGTAAAGGATCGCTATAACAAAAAAGCGTATGATGACGTTCGGGTTCGGGTGAAGAAAGGACAGAAAGAAATCATTCAGAAGCGGGCGGAGCAGCTGAATAAGAGTGTGAATGGCTATATTACAGATTTGATTGAAGAGGATCTGGCCGGCAGCGATTTGGCGGAATATGCAGAAGCCAATTCTGAATCAATTTAAATCCGACCTACAGGAAGATGGCGGTCCCTCCCTGAGCACAAATCGACATGTTCAACTATAGGAAAGATGATGCTTGGGAAATCCAATGCCTCAAGAGACCACCGCACCAGCCATAAACCAAGCCTGCTTACATAACTTTGTGAAATGAAGAACCTTACATAAAGCAGAGGAACCTACCCAGAGCCTTGATTGGTACCGGGTAGGTTCCTCTTTATAATTTATTAAATCAACTGCCGTTTCTATCCATTGTCCTCTCGGCTCAGCTTCTTCAGACGATTATCTTCCACCAGGATTTGCAGATGCTCCCGGGACGCAAGATCATACAGATTTTTCAAGTCTCTGTGCGTATCACCTGTCATCAGAGCTCTCAGGGACGACAGTGTCCACTTCCAGCGTGAAGTCAGACGGGGAACCTAACGTTCTGTATGATCCATCCGATCAGCATCCAAAACAGACCGCACACCGAAGCCCACTGGGTGCCGATCCACATTCAGGATCATGGCGCTCTATTCCACTTCCACAAATTTTGCTGTATTGGCGTTCAATAAGTAGAAAGACCAGAGTGAATTTACGGAGAACAACGCTTTATATACTCCTGTTTTAGATTTGCTTTTGCAACTGCTTCTGGAAGAACTGCGTGTTGTATAGCTTCCGTGCAACAGGTACATTCAGCCGGCTCTTCTTGTAGCCCAACACAATCTGACAATTGTTGGCCATATCCCCGATCAACAGTTGACCAGAAACGAATCGGGCCATCGGAGAATTTAAAAACAACAAAGGTTCTGCCATCTCGACAGGGGTAGCCAAACGACCGGCTGTGCCATTTTCTTTTAGCAGCGCCTCTATGCCTTCTTTTGTTCCAGTGCAATCCCAATCAACCGATCGGTCTGATCTGCCATAAACAGTGGGACATTCAGCACATCATCATCCAACTTCAAATTACTCAGTGAAAATCGGACACGGAGCTTAACCTGGTCTGGAAATAGTTCTTTGAATTTCTTGAGACTTCTGCTGGTGGTATTGGCTTCGGACTTGACCTCCACAGGAAAAATATCGTTTTCACGCTGAATCAGGAAATCCACCTCATAAGGAGGATTTGTCTGCGTCCAGTACCGAGGAGTCACTTCAAACTGTGTAATCAAAGTCTGAAGCACAAAATTTTCAGTTAATGCGCCCTTGAACTCGGTAAATAACCGATTACCCTCACCAAAGGCAGTCGGTGCCAGTTGCGCCAGTCGGCGGAGCAGCCCCACATCCACCAGATAAATCTTGAAAGCAGCGAGGTCATCATAAGCAGACACAGGCAAACCCGGAGCCGTACTGCGGTAGACCTTATGCACCAGTCTGGCATCCACCAGCCACTGCAAGGCATCCTCGTATTCACGGGCCCGTGCCCCTTCTTTGACTACCTTGTAGATAAACTTTTTGTTTTCCCTCGCCAACTGGGACGGTATGGACTTCCAGATCATTGAAATCTTGGGAAACTCGCTGATGTTAGGGTGCTTGGCAAAGTCACGTTCATAAGCACCAATAATCCCAGACAGAGCTTCCTGCATGGCTTCCACATCCCTTGCTTCTGTCCACATCTTGACGGGTTCTGGCATACCACCGGTCACATAGTACATTTTCAGCTTTTCATACAAAGGATTAAAGAAGGCATCGGGAATTGGCTCAATGGTGTTTACTGTCTCCAGATAATTTGCAAAGTTCGCATCTCCATTGGCCAATAGAAATTCTGTAAAGGTCATGGGATCAATCTGCATAAAATTGACCTTGCCTACCGGGAAAGAAGATGGCTTTGCTAAGGCAATACCCAGGAGAGAACCAGCGCAGGCAATATGATACTGCGGCGCATTCTCACAGAAATACTTCATGGAATTGATGACCTTAGGGCAATCCTGTACTTCGTCAAAAATAATAAGGGTCTTCTCTGGCCGAATCTTCTGACCACTTGCCAGCATCAAATTCTGCAAAATTCGGTCTACATCTTTCGTGGTTTCAAAAAACTGCTTGTACTCTTCGTTTTCATCAAAGTTGAAATAAGCAGTATTTTCGTAGTAGCGTTTGCCGAATTCTTTCAGAATCCAGGTCTTGCCGACCTGGCGCACACCTTTTAAAATTAAAGGTTTGCGATAGGGAGAATTCTTCCACTTCAGCAGTTTCTTCAGAATCAATCGTTCCATATATACGCCCCATCACACTTTTATGATATATTTAGTGCCTATTAATCACACTTTTATTATATGTCAAAACGTCAAAAAATACAAGCCGAATCACAAAATTATATGTATTTTAAGGCGATACAATCACACTATTATTAAAAATCCCAATTGAATTTTCTGGAAAAGCAGAAGGCCTGGATTTTATATCACAAGTAGCATCCAGGCCTTTGGGGAGTAACTATGGAGCTATACAGGAGCCGATCAATCTGACTACCGTAGATGCAGATTACCGGTATAATCTGGCCGCCCACTTCCAGCACTTGGCATAGTATCCGTCGGTGGCAAATTCCGGTGGGTGGAGAAAAGGCTCTGCTCACTGAAGGAGCCGTTCAGCTCGGCTTCGGCAATGTTCTCATCAAAGTCATTCTGATACAGGGAGACATTTCGCCAGCACAACTGGGAATCCGCCTGTTTTACCCAAAAGGTATCGTTGAGAGAAGGCGCATGGCTGACCTGCAGAAAGCCGTCCAATGTGCAGCAGCCATATTTCTCCAGAAGCTGCTCGATGTGCTTTCGGTGCTTGGGGGCACGCCGCCCTTCCAAAAAGCTCAGAAGAGATTTATCGCCAATAGGGCGCAAGGACGAGAGCCAGATTCCTTCCAAAGCCACCACATCGCAGAATTTATCCTCTTGGGTAGAGAACTCCAGAAATGGTGTGTCTTGGTTCAGCAAAATCCAGTCCATCTTGGCCCCCTCCTTCCTGTTTTTCATCATACCATAGAACCGGTGCTATTCTTGCCTTTCTCTGTCTGTAAAAGAGAGCACTCCCCCTTTTCTGCTCCCGCTGGTGTTGAAACTATTGATTTATTGGTGTCCAACAAGTATTCTCTTCGAGGAGAAGTACGGAAAGCCTATTCTTTTTGGAAATGCAGTCCTTAATATCCCTGAATGTCAAATCTGCTCTATTCATAGGCCTTCTCATATAATCATCGGCCATCTCCCGATGCGCATTTATTGTGGCATCTTTCCAACACCCAACGTATCGAAGGGGGCATATATTCCGTTAGTCCGTACCGCTACTTTTTTCTTCCTTCAAAATATCAATAAGTTCCAAGGTTCGCTCGTAGGATTTGTCGGCCTCTGGCACACCCACCAAAGCATTCCTGATTTTTTCCAAAGCCCCCATATTGCCCAAACGATCTGCTCGCCTCAAGAAAATCATACCAGTAATCCAGCTGTGTGGCAACCGAACAGCAGTAGAGCCCCACCCTATCTTCAGAAAATGCGGGTGCTTTTCCCTTCTATTGACACCCTGCCTGAATTCCTGTATCGTTTTTATAAAGATGGTTCCAAAATTCCGCACACTTCATCATCCGGAAGGTACAAAATGCAGTCAGGCAGAAAGGGATGTTTGCTCATGAAATGCTATGATGAACAGCTGCGTCAGTTACAGGCCCAGTGCGCCCGCAAGAAAAAGCTGGATGCTTCCATAGAGGAACTGCGCGCCCAGCGCAAAACCTATGCCGATCGTGCGGATGAGCTTCGAAAACTCCTCGCTGACGAACAGGCGGATGTGGAACGGCTGGAGGGGCGCAGTCTGGCTGCTTTCTTTTATCAGATGGTTGGCAAAATGGATGAAAAGCTGACCAAAGAGCAGCAGGAAGCCTATGCCGCTCAGGTAAAATACGATGCCGCTGCCCGGGAGCTGGAAGGCATTGAACGGGATTTGAAGCGATGCGAAGACGAGCGAAACTCGCTCTGGGGCTGTGAGGCTCGCTACGATGCCGTCCTGCAGGAAAAAACGCTTGCCGTAAAAGCTGCGGGCGGGCCCACCGCGGAAAAGATCCTGCAGCTGGAAGAGCGAAACGGCTACTTGGACAGCCAAAAGCGGGAATTGCAGGAAGCGATGAGTGCCGGGAATGCCGCACTGTCCTGCGCGGATCAAATTCTGTCCGAACTGAACAGTGCAGAAGGCTGGGGAACCTGGGATCTGGTCGGCGGCGGACTGCTCTCGGATCTGGCAAAGCACAGCCATCTGGACCAGGCACAGGCTTCTGTGGAAACCCTGCAGTCGCAGCTGCGTTGCTTCAAAACCGAGCTGGCCGACGTGACGATTGATGCGGACATTCAGGTCAGCATTGATGGTTTTCTGCGTGTGGCCGATTACTTCTTTGACGGAATCTTTGCCGACTGGGCTGTACTGGATCAGATTCACCAGTCCCAACAGCAGGTACAGCGCATCCGCAATCAGATCGAAAGTGTTCTGAACCATTTACACACATTGATGAATCAGACGGACGCAGAGCTGTCCCGTATTTCTCGAGAAATTGAGCAGCTGGTCGCGGGGATCTCCATGTAAGATTCACGAACCTCCCCTTGCCATTGCAGGAAGGTTATTTTCGTTATTTTCGGTTCTTCCACATAAACAAGAGGGATCTGCTGACAAGCAGCAGATCCCTCTTGTTCAATTAACGCATGATTACCTCAATGCCTCCCGAAATTCCGAAGTGTTTCAAGGCCGCCTTGTGCAAAAGCGGTTCGGTTACCCTCCAAACCTTCTGACGATACCGGCTGCGATTTTTCTCCGCATTTTCTTCCAGACTCAAGGTTTCATCAAAATCAGTCAGAAGATGACGTACGGCATCCGCCAAAAAATCATTTTTGGCCGGCTTGTGCGTCATTGCATAAATCACCTTATAGTGTTTTGCCGCCTCGTAATATGCCAAGCGGGTATGGCCAAACACGATTTCACTGCTAAGCGCCCCCGATTTTTCCAACAAATCACCAACCAGATACGGCTTTCCGTTGTTGGCGGGAGCACCCTTTTCGTACGCATACACAACACGCCAGGCACAGTCCGAAATCGGGATAAACTCACGCACCAGCGGGTACAACAAACAGCTTGTAGGCTTTGCATCCCCGAGAGTACATTTGCCCTCACGGCAAAAAACGCAGGCTCCCATTTTTCCAGTTGCCGCAAGCGTGACTGCCGTTACAGCCTTGCTTTTTTCATCGTAAATCGGCTGACAGAACTTATCATAAAACTTTTTTCCAGATAAATTCAGATGCCGCGAAATGCGCTGAATGTCTGCCAGTGTAACCTCTGCATCTATCGCCTTGCAGCAGCAGACAGAATTCTCTGCCCGTTCCACAATAACAGTATCTTCAGCGGTCACTTCGCGGTAGGTAGAGCCTTGATTTTTCATATTTGTATTCATTTTGTTACGTCTCCTTTTTTAAGATATTTATAAAACAAAAAGCCATCCTGTGATGCTTCAGCGATAATCGCGCCGATAAAATCACCAGATGGCTTTTTATTCACAATATTATTTCAATTTTGGGATTAGAAAGAAAAAAGGGCCCACTTGGTGTAGGAACTTACGAAACACCAAATGAGCCTTGGATTCTTGTATGGTTTTATTATACCTTCACCTATCTTCTTTGTCAAATTTTTTATTTGAAAATTTTATTTTTTTCAAATAAAGCATTTCTTATATTACAATACAAAAATCTCGTTTCGTCAATATTTTTCTAACCGCAGGCCACATAGTTTAACCAGATACTTGCGTTTCCTCGAAATAGTACTTCTATCCTTTTATAGTATTCCAACCCGCATGGAGCATAAAAAGCAACGACTCCAGATCTGGCAATGAGGTACATCTTCATATAAAAAGATCCTGCATTCGAGGTGTACGGTTCAGGAATTCCCGCTGTTGTCCCCCCATCTCTGGCAAAGGTTCCGGCCAGGTATTCCAAGAACTGTCGAGTGGTTCCTGACACCTTCTGGGGGCGATACATTGCCAGACGATACGCCTCCTGGGGAACGTCCCGGATCAGCAGCGTCAACTGCCGATCATATCCCCGCGCCATGGAAGGAAACAGAATCGCCACCCACGCTGAACTGGATGCCCACCGTCAGTAACCCATACCGACTCCTGCTATCAGCCGGAGCTCCCCTCTGTCTGATGCATAGCATTCGGCTCCGGCATTTTTTTGCTGTGCCCCCCGGCAGGAGCATACGGCGTACGGTCCCAAAGCAGCCTCAATACGCTTCAAATCCAACGGCGCTTGACGCCCATGTCAGAGCATCCGGTTAACAAGCAATCCGGCAGCAAAAGAAAACAGCATACTATTATGGTTTTCAACAGGTCACAGTTTTGAATGCTGATACGATTTTCTCCAACATTACTCTAACCAAAATTCCCGGACGATATGGAAATTGGGATGAGGAAATGCTGGACCACGCGGGCAGTGTGTGTGGGGTGATTTTCCAAGCATCCGATGAGCCTTGCCTATACGCCACAGGGGACACCGTCTGGTATCCTGGTGTGGAGCAGGCCGTCCGAACATTTCATCCCCAAGTGGTTTTGGCCAACGCCGGAGGAAATATGGGGTGGCAATATCAGAGCAATATGGGAACAGAAGATGTATTGGCTCTGCACCGGGCAGTTCCTTCTGCCCTCATCGTAGCCACCCACATGGAAGACCTGAATCACTGGACCCTGTCCCGTCAGCAACTGCGAGACTTCGCCCGAAAAAAAGGGTTTCTTTCTAAACTTCGTACACCCGCAAATGGTGAAAGTATTTGCATTTTCAAATCTAAGATACGTAATTCACCCTGAAAGCTTGGAAAAAGAGAAATACGAACTTAACCTTTTCAAGAAATTGGGTAAAACACTCACCAATTATAGCAGCTTGGCCATTGCTTTTTGCCCAAGATCCAACTCGCCACGGGCTTAGTCGGCGTTTTTTGAATCCCCAGCGGAACGAGACTGGTTGTTCTCCACTGTTGAACGCGGGGTGTGCAGAACACACCTTCCAACAGCATTGCAAGATACATACAAGCAACGCCAACCGCATTTGGCATTGCTTTTTCGTTTCTTCTATTGTAACCTTTTTCGCCCTTCATCGTAAACGATCATCTAAAAACCTGCATCGACGGTACACACATTCTTTAGCTGTTTACTGCCGCTCTAGCTATTTGATGGTTTTGCTCGCTTTCTTACCTGTCTGATATTTTTCTGTTTAACGCTCGTGCTCAATCGGAATTTCAGCAGAAGATTTTGAGATTACACAAATCACATACCTCCTGGTGCATTTTTACAATTAATAAACCCCAGACTTCCGCAGGGTCGGAAATCTGGGGTTTAAAAGAGGAAACGATCGCACTTTGTGTGCGAATTATCTCAACGCCAATGCTATCGGCAAGAGATCAGATTATCAATTTGTTTTTAACACATTTAGCTCAATGCGCACCCATAACTTAACCATCGCACAAATTTGCCTTCTTAAAGTGCAGTATGCCGTTATAATCAAACTAGAAGTTTACTTCATGCGATTCCGGTAACGGCGAATGGTGATCCACTCGCAGACTGCCAGCACCAGGATCACCCCGGCCAGACACAGATAGAACACGGTCTCCCAGGAGAGGCTCGCCGCATCGCCGTCGGTCATGTAGGCGTTGCTGTTGGCCACCGCATACAAGATACTGTGGGCGGAGTCCCGCATGGCTAGTACCGAGGTGGCACTGGTCTGGTCGTGGACCGAGGTCTCCTCCACCAGATCCGGATTCAGGATGGCGTTGGTGCCGTTGCGGATGGCCTGGTCACCGTTGATGTAATTATAGCCGTCCAGCGCGGCGTCGGTGAGCACCATGCCGTTGAAGCCCCATTCCTCCCGCAGAACGGTTTTCATCAGAGCAGAGGAACCACCCACCCACTGGTGGCCGATGTAGTTGAAGGCCGCCATGGCTGCGGTGGCGTGGCCTTCCTTCACCGGCAGCTCAAATGCCTTCAGGTAAATTTCACGGATGGCCTGCTCGTTGGCCCACACGCACAGCTGGTTGTTCCGGTTCAGCTCCTGATCGTTCAGAGCGAAATGCTTGAGGAAGCAGTACACGCCCTTTTTCTGGGCGGCGGCCACCGACTGGGCAGCCATCTCACCGCTGAGCACCGCGTCCTCGGAATAGTATTCGAAGTTGCGGCCAGAGAAAGCAGAACGATGGATATTCATAGCGGGGCCGTACCAGCCGTTTACGCCCACCTCACTGGCCTCCTGACCGATCATCTCGCCCAGGCGGCGGGCCAGCTCCTTGTTCCAGGTGCAGGCCAGGGTGGTAGGCGCCGGGTAGGAGTAGCCCTTCATGCTGGGCTTGAAGAAGGAGTGCAGGCCGGAGGGGCCGTCGATCTCGTTGGTGGCAATCTTGCCGATGGAAGGAATTTCGATGGTGGAGAAGCCGGCCTTGGCGATCAGAGTAGACATTTCCTCCACAGTCAGCTCGTCCAGCAGCTGATCCCACAGGGGATCGTCATAATCCTTGCCCGCCAGGTCTTCCAGCATCACGCCATTGTCGGCGCCGGTGGTGGGCATCACGTCGTCGGGGTTGTTGTAGTCCTCGGGGTTATAGTTGTCGTTGTTCAGGAAGACCGCCTTCACCTCGTCCGGCATACTGTAGCTGGTGGGAGCTGCAGTAGCCTGGGCATAGTTTGCAAAATGATCGGCGCGGCTCAGATAGGTCACGTCGCCGCGAACGTCGTCAAACACATTGGTGGCGGCAATCCCGTCGGTGGAGCGGGCGTTCCCCTCGCCGTAAACCAGTGTTTCGGCCCTGTCATAGGTGCGGGAATCCAGCACAGTGTGGGAGTCGCTGCGAATGCTGATCACGTAGCTTCCGGCCTCCAGCACATAGGCCCGGTTCACCTGATCGTCGTAGGAGGCCATATCCTCCTCATTGAAGGTAAAGGTAATGGTTTCGGAGGCACCAGGCTCCAGCAGACTGGTTTTGGCGAAGTCCAACAGGTTGACCTCAGCCTTCTCAATGCCACCGTTGGTGTAGGGCGGTGTGAAGTAAAGCTCTACCACATCCTTACCGGCCACATCGCCGGTGTTAGTTACAGTTACATCCACCGTGATGGTTCCGTCGCCGTTTTCCTTCAGATCGCCCATGGTCTGGGTAAAGGTGGTGTAGCTCAGGCCGTAACCAAAGGGATACTGGACAGTGGCTTCATAATCGATTAAGCCCTCAACCGCAGCGGTCTCGTAAAACTTATAGCCCACATAGATCCCCTCGGTGTAGTTCACGAAGGAAACCAGGTTGTACAGGTCGGTGTCCTTATCGGCAAATTCCTGGGTATTGTCGTACAAAAAACTGCCGATGTTGTTGAAGTTGTAGCTCTGGGTCAGGTCATAGACAAAGGTGTCCGCCAGACGACCGGAGGGATTTACCTCGCCGCTGAGCACCCGCCCCAGCGAACCGAAGCCGTCCTGCCCGGGGCCGGCCACAGTGAGCACGCCGTTGATGTTCTCGTACTCGTCCACCCAGCCCAGCTCGAAGGCGTTGGCGCCGTTGTACAGCACAATCACGTTTTCAAAGTTGGCGGTGACCATCTCCACCAGACTGCGCTCGGTGGCGCTCAGCTCCAGATAAGTCTGGCCGGCCACAAAGTCACCCTCATGGGCCATTCCCGGCTCGTCGGTGATGTACTTTACCGTACTCATGTCGGTGGGCAGGTCGTCGCCCTCGCCGCCGATACGGGCAATCACGATGAGTGCCGTATCCGAAAAATTGCGGGCGTTTTCCATCATCTCTTCAGAGTAGCTGTCCACCGCAGGCTCGGGCAAAGTCCAGTTGGTGTTGCCGTCCAGACTGCCAGTCTCGCGTACAGTGTTGTAACTGGTGTAGAAGTCGCTCAGCTCGTCGTTCAGCTCAAAGCCGGCATTCTTCAGGCCCGCCAGCAGCGAAATAGCGGTGGAGCTATCTACACCACCGGAGCCGGTGCCGCCGTAGCAGGGGTTAGTGGAGGCCCAGCCAAACACATTCAGTTTCTTTTGCGCGAGTGGCAGTGTGCCGTTCTGGTTTTTCAGCAGCACAACACCTTCGTCGCCGATGTCACTGCTCAGCTGCGCACCAGCAGCGGCGGTCTCGTCACTCAGCACTTTGGCCGGCTGCATAACCAGGCTCAGGGATGAATACATGGGTCCCATACAAATGCCGGTAACACCCAGTACAAAGGCCAGAATCACCGCAATCACGGATTCGCTGCGGATCAGCTTGCGTTTGGGTACAGGTTTGTGTTTGGTCACGAACGCCAGCACACATGCAATCACCAGCAAAATCAGAAACGGAATCAGGTACGGCAGGCATTTCGACCCATAGTTAATAATATCCTCCATGCGGAGCATATCCAATGCCATGATGTTTCCTCCTCAATATAAATTTCACGGGCAGGCGGCGGGCTGCTCCGGCAGGTTTTACGGCCGATGAACCAGCCAAAGATAACACCCGGCGCCTGCTGAATCTGGAGGCATTGTAACACAATGTCGTCCGCCAAAGAGAGAATTTTCGTATCTTGTTGATCTGGCCCCGTATCCTGTAAAAAAAACACTCCCGGCGAAGGACACGGCTCCATGACCGTTCCTCCGCCGGGAGTATTTTTTTATGAAATTGCAGATTCCGCGGCGCTCTCCTGTCGGGGCGGCTGGATCGGCAGCACAACGCACAGCACAAACACATGGTCCTCCACCTGCACCGACAGCGAACCTCCGTATTTTTCGGCGGTCTGCCGCATGCTTTTCATTCCGAAGCCATGGAGCGTACGATCCTGTTTGGTGGTCACCGGCAGGCCATCCCGGAACAGAGGTGGCGTTTCGCAGTAATTTTCCACCCGCAGGACGGACAGCCCATCCCGCCGGAACAGCGTCACCCCGATCACCCGCTTGGCCGGATCCTGCAGCTGCTGCACGGATTCAATGGCATTGTCCAGCGCATTGCCCACCAGTGCATACAGATCCACCGGATTCATACCGGCCAGTCCCCGGCCATCGGCCATGCAGGTCCACTGGATGTTCCGGTGCTCACACACCAGGCTTTTTTCGGTGAGCACCGTGTCCAGCACCTCATTGCCGGTCTGTACCACCGCGTCGTAGATCAGCGCCGCCTGTTCAATCTCCCGCAGAGATTCCTCCCGCTGAGGTTCACTGCAATGGCGCAGTGCGGCCAGTTGGTGCTTCAGGTCATGGCATTTGCGGTTGATCACCTCAATGGTGGCCCGGGAAAGCTGATACTGCTCCTTCTCCTTTTCCCACAATGCCTGCTGCACCTTCAGCTCGGCTTGCAACTGCACCTCTCTGCTCTGGCTCACCTGCACCCACAGCACATACGCACTGCACAGCATGGCGTACACCTGACACACCAGAAAAGCGCCACCGTCACCACCCGAAAGCTTTGCCACCAGACTCAGGAACAACGCCACCGGCAGCACCAGCACCGTGATCCCACCAGCCCGGAACAGGCTGGCCCGGTAGCTGCCGCCCCGGCCCAGAGGCCTGGCACACAGCCGATAGATGAGAAAATAGGGTGGCACGTAGGCCAGCAGATAATAGCCCAGGGTCGCGGGGTCCAGCAGCCGCCAGATGTCGTGACCGGCCCCGGTGCCCAGGCAAAGCAGGATATAAAGCGAGGAGGAAAAATGCTGCATGGCATAGGCACAGATGGTACCATAGACCGCATCCTCCACCGAAACGTCGCAGCTCAGCCAGATGGGCAGAACCACCACGATCAGCTGGGCCAGATAGGCTACACCCGCCTCGGCCACACCTGTGGAGGAAACACCTCCCACCGTCATGCTCACCACCAATGCCGCAAGCGCCCCCGCCCCAAAACGCAGCCAGGGGCGATGCCGTTTTTTCAGTGGCAAGGCAAACAGCAGACAGGCGGCCAGCATTTCCAGAATATAATTGCACTGCTGCAAACGATCTAACAGTCCACTCATTCTCCCCCACCTCCGTAATAGGCCGAAAGGGCCTGCATGAAGGCCTTGCGTCGGGGTCGGCTGATCTTTAGTTCAGTCTCGCCCACCACCACCTGCTCCTGATTTACCGCCCTCACATACATCAGATTCACAAGGTAGCAGTTGTTGCAGCGGGCAAAACCCTGAGGTTCCAGCTCCTGCTCCAGCTTTTTCATGCTTCCGGTAGCGGAGAATTCCCCTTCGCCAGTGTAGTAATACAAGCTGTGATCTCGCACTTCCACATATAAAATAGAACGTACCGGAATGCGGCGGAGCTCCCCCTTACTGCTCAGTACCACGCTGTTACCCTGCCGCTCGGCCAGAATTCGGCGCACCTTTTTCATCTTCATTTCAAAGGAATAATAGCTCACCGGTTTGAGCACATAATCCAATGCATCCACCTCATAGCCCCGAATAGCGTACTGGGCCATATTGGTGATAAAAATAAGGATTACGGTCCGGTCCAGCATACGCAGCTCCCTTGCGGTCTCCAGCCCGTCCAGGCCCGGCATCTCCACATCCATGAGAACCAGATCGTAATTCGGTTGATATCCTTCCAAGAACTCTGCTCCGCTGCCAAACACCGTCGCGATACAGCATTCCCCGCAGGCCTCAGAAAACCGGTCAATCATCTCCTGAAGATGTCGGCGGTCACCCAAATCATCCTCTACAATTGCTATTCGAAGCATGTCGACCTCCTTTTTTATCGCTCATCTTATTATAGCTGTCTCACGCCGCATTGACAACGACACTTCGTTGTCAATATTGTCATAAAAGCAATAAAATCATCAGGCACCACCCTCACATTCATTTGCCTTGTGAATAAACATTTTTCAATCGGCGTGTTGAGGAGTTCGAAGGTCGTTCCCATGGAATTGGCATACTACCCTGTGTATGCTATACTTTAAACAGTCTGAAAGTGTGGAAGTGGCATCCATGAATCGTGCAGAATTGAAACGGTTTATTTTCGAAAATTATAATGTAGAATCGGATTTTCCCTGGATGAAATATCCCAATTATGAAGTATTTCGCCATAGTAACAATCAAAAGTGGTTTGCCCTGATTATGGATATCCCCAAAGGCAAACTCGGATTGCCGGGTTCCGATCTTTTGGATGTAGTTAATCTCAAGTGCGACACAATCCTGATCGGCTCTTTGCGATGCGAACCAGGCTTTTTCCCAGCATATCACATGAACAAGGACAGTTGGATTACGGTTGCTCTGGATGGCAGCGTTTCAGATGACAAAATCAAAATGCTACTCGATGCAAGTTATGATGCAACCGCACCAAGGGCAAGGCCCAAGAAACACTAAAGAACATTTGCGCTCAGCAACAAATAAACGGCGCAGGCATCACTGATACGGTGATACCTGCGCCGTTTATTTCAGGTTGCAGATTCGATGGTCATTCATCCTTGAATTTCAGATCTTCCCTGTTTATAGGCCCTCCCATATTATAGATGCACATTTATTCTGTCTTTCCCAAAGCCCAACATATCCCAAGGAAGCATATATTTCCGTCAGTCCGCACCGCTATTTTTTTCGTCCTTCAAAATATCAATAAGCTCCCGAACCCGCTCATAGGATTTGGCGGCCTCCGGCACTCCTACCAAAGCATTACGGATTTTTTCCAAAGCCTCAATATTGCCCAAGCGATCTTCCTCTGTCTCGTTGCTCTCGCAGCTGATCAGCGATCCCAATATAAAATTCCGCATGGTTTCCGTCTCGGCGTTGTCATCTCGAAACAAATTTATAATTTGATCTTTATTGTCGGTCATTTCCTTCCCCCTTCTCTGTACTCGTCATTTAATCATTCTGGACTCCGGTTTTTATCCAGTAAGTTCTCCGACTCTGCCCTGATTCTTTGCCAAGTCAGAAGTTCTGCTGATGTAAAATTGCTCTGAATCATGACAGAAAAATCTTGCTTTTGAACTTTCCAGAACAGTACATCTACCATGCTGGAAATGAAATAAAGTTACTGTTGTCCTGCACCGCATCACAGCTTCGCTGTTTGCAGTTATACGCATTCAACTTGGCCGCCATGGTATCAATTATATCTTTCCACCAGCAGTCCCTCATGCCGAATATAATTCAAGAGAATACGTCCAGGCAGTTCTACAACTCCATATCTGGGTGTTGCGTAATTGATAGCACACCTGCTTCGGGCCTGTATTCCCAGACATTCGAACCCCATACGCTGGATCAAGCACTGACAGGCAGGGTTAAAGAGCATTGAAAAGCAGCGGTTTTTCTCTGCCCTTTTCCTCCATTTCTTATAATCCCAAATACGGAAACATCTCGAAGACGACCCCTACATAGAAACATCTTCCATGACAAGTTGTTCGCTTTCTGCATGACCGCAAAGTGCCAGAAATTCACCGGCAATATCCGAATTTGTGAACCGGAGTACATCCGTATCTTTTCTGCCAAACGCAAGAAAATCCACTCCTCCATACCACACAACGCTTTCATCAACGACGGCATACCGCTGATTGAGCGCCTTGTGCGTATGAACCACAATGTCCGCCAGTTCCAGCATCTTGATCGTTTCACGCACGCTTTCCTGATTTGAGAGTTCTCTGCCATCTAACGTTCTGGTATGGATTACAATTTCGACACCGGAAGCGACCGCCTTCTGCAAAGAGGGAAGCAATTTCACGATTCTTTCTTTTTGCAGATAAGGACTGACGATAACCACGCTGCGGATGGCATCATCCAAGTCCTGCTCAAAAGGAAGCATAGATGAGTGTCCATCATAAATCACACTGACAGACTGATCCGCTGCACCGAATTTGACCTGATATCCAAGTTCCGCATAACCTTTCAGGCGTTTATGATACATCCGCTCCAGAGTCGGAACATGGATATCCACATAATCGTAGATACGAACTTCCTGCTTTCCTTCATAATTTCTGTGGAGACGTCCGGCATACTGTGCCAATGTACCTTTCCACGATATGGGCATAGCCAGGAGCAGGGTGTCCAGCCGCGGGGCGTCAAAGCCTTCTCCAATATATTTTCCGGTAGCAACGACTACCACGTCCTCACCGTCAGGCACATTCTGCAATGCCGTCAGCTTTTCACGCTTATCCTTTTGCTTGTCACTGCCAATGAGCAGGAAAACATGTTTTACCTTGCCTGACAGATGACCGGCAAGCAGTACAGCGTGGTCTTTCCGTTCCGTCAGGAGAATTGGGGTGCGCCCCTCCTGAACCAACTTTAACGTGTCTGACACCAACAGTGCATTCCGGTTGTGATTTTCAATCACACCGGCGTACATATCCTGAATCCCGTTGGCATTCGGCAGTCTTAGACGTGTGAATCTGGGAATGACCATATGGGAGAATCTTCGCTTTTCCGCCTGACTTTTGGCATCCACCAAATACCGGACGGGGCCGCACTGCATAAAGATGATGGGATGATGACCGTCCTTGCGGACAGGGGTGGCAGACAATCCGTAAACATATTTGGCTTCCACTGCTTTCAGCACGGTTTCGAAGGTGAATGCGGCCACATGATGGCACTCATCCACAATGACCATTCCGTACTCTGTCACAAAAGACTTTACGGACTTTTCTCCTCCCTCAAGCAGAGACTGCATGGTGGCAATATCGACGATCCCACTGCGGGTATTCTTTCCGCTGCCAATTTGGCCAATGAGGTGCTGTTTTTTCTTCCTGCCCCGCTTTTTGGGCGGTTCCGGCAGAACTTCATGGATATTCAGAAATTGTTCCAGCGAGGATTTCCACTGTTCCAACAATGCACTGGACTGCACTAATACCAGGGTATTGACTTTGCGCTGTCCAATCAAATAGGCGCCAATTACGGTTTTCCCAAACGCAGTCGTTGCAGACAGAACACCCATGTCTGCATCCAGCAACGCTCTGGCGGCAGGTTCCTGTTCTGGGCGCAGCACTCCATTAAATTCCACATCAATGGAATGTCCCAGTGATCTGTGATCTTCCAGAACAACAGGGACTTCATATTGATTCAATGACCCCAGAAGTTCATCTATACAACCACGGGGAAGAGCGATGTATTCCTCGTCCTCATAGCCGCAGTCCAGAACACGAGGAATGCCATAAACGGAAATACGCATGGCTTGTTTGGAGCGAAATTCCGGATTTGGAAACGCCGCAAGCCGTTTGAGCGTATTCAACGCTCCTTGAGAGAAGCCCTTTTTCTCAATGTAAATCAAATTAGAACGATGCAGGTTTACCTGCAACGGAAAATCTCTGCGCGTCAGTTTTGTCTGGGTTCGCTTGCGTTTCCAGGGCACTTGCTTCTCCTCAGCATCCGCCAATTCTCCCATGTCCCCATGATAACACAGTTTCCTTAAAACTTCTTCCAACTGTTCCGGCGTGATTTTCGGCAAGGAGGACAGAAATGCCCACTGATCAGGATAAGGCTCAAAGCGGTCATCCACAAACAGAGAATTTCCGTCTTTCTGCGCCTGTCCTTGAAATGGCAAGGCAATCAAATTCCCGAAACCGCCCTTCGGAACAAGATCCTGAGACGGGAACAAACGATCATAGGATGAAAAGGATAGTTCATGCCGGCCCGACATTGTCCGAGTCAGCAAACCGCTCCCCAAGCGCCTGGCATCGGCGGCGGAAACAGGCTCCGAAAAGAAAAACCAGACATGGGCGCCATTTCCGGAACGAGAGCGTTCCACTGCCGGTACAAGTCCCGCATCATTGCAGGATTTACAAAATGCAGTCACATCAAGTTTCCAGTTTTCTTCATCAAAATCCGCAGCCAACAGCCAGGTTTTGTTGTCCTCCAGCATTGGATAGATCGCCGCCACATCTCTGCACAAAGCATCACGGCCCATCAAATGCGCCTTGACTACATCGGCCGTGAGCGGCCGAAACTCGCGATTGGGACATTCTGCGCACCTGTATTTCTTCTTATCACACAGGCCATGCACCCATTCGTTTTTACAGACAGGGGTGTAACCGGTTTTTCCGGTGGTCGTGCTGTGATACCGGCGTGCATATACATCTTCCCGCCCTTTGAAAACAGAGAGGAAATACTGAATTTTTTCTCGTGAGGAGCTATGTGCGTGAACTGGGGCAGACTGTACATCCGTTCGCGCACAGCTGCGCCACAACGGCTCGGAGCAAACCGCCCTTTTGCCGTTTTCATCTTCACAGAGAAGCAGCGCCTGCTCTCCATCCAGAGACGGGACAATTTCAAGAAGTGTATACTCCCGTCCACTGATAATCGCTTTTCGATTCATACACAGCCCCTTTCTACACCAGCAGTTACTTCCGTCTATACTTTGTTTTCCTGCCGTTTCCGATCTGATAAATGAGCCCCTCCGCCACCATTCGTTTCAGAATCCGGTTGGCTGTAGCCTGGCTTACCTCCAGCAGCTGATCCACATCACTGCGCACGATATGACCATGTGAACCAATGAAATCCAGAATCTGTTGCTCTTCGCTTTTGAGCGTACCAACCAGTGTCACTGTATGATTTGCGCTGGCGTTCCTGTTTGGCAGCGTGATTTTGAATGCGTTGCTCGACACCTCGATTTTGGGCTTCAACTCCTTCTCCGTGTAGGCGTTTATGATTTTAGGCATACCTGTGCCGTATGCCTCAATCAGCTGCAGACGATAAAATACGGCTGCCAGTTTGGGATTTCGGCAAACAGAGAGTCCCAGCATAATGTCGTCAAGTGCAATGCCAGTTGGCAGCCCACCCACAGAGACAAATTCAATTCTGTCCGCATATACACTGACAAGGGTGCTTGCACGGAAAGAATAGTCTCTGTGAACCAGTGAGTTTAACATCGCTTCCCTCAGTGCATCTTCCGGATAATCCCGTGTATCGATTCGGTATAGCCCATCAAACGTTGCCTTTGTCTGGTTACGCAGATCGAGATAGCTGTATAGCTCCTCCATTTGCTGAAACAGCGAACCGTCAAATTCTCTTCTATCCTGAAAACTTCCTTTATCTTCCCCCGAGAAAGTCGCCGCCTTGATGGTGCCGGGACACTGATCGGACAGGAGGAGTGCTACATTGGAGTAAATACCATCTGCAGAAATCATCCCAAGGGTCTGCATTTTTGCAGCATCAAATGGGATATTCTGCTTTTCAAATTGCTTCTTTGCCGCGTCAAAGCTGAGGTTTTGTTCCAGTGAACGCATGGATTCGAAGCTGTCGCCATCAGTTTCTTTAATCATTCTTCGGATCGCAGTATCTGTAGCTGGGTCAGAAGAAGTACCGTTCCTGACATAGACCCCACTGGGTTTCAATCCCTTACTGCCCAGATAATAGGGCCGGTCGGTTCCTTTTTGAATGGTCACGGCAATGATATCTTTGTCGCCGACATGCTGGGTCTCATAGCCCACAAACATTGTCACATCAGGCTTAATAGAATCTCGAATCATATTGTTTAGCTGCAACATGACTTGGTCGGTGTTTTTGATCCCCAAGACAGTTCCGTCATTACTGACGCCAATATATAGCGTGCCACCTTTTGTGTTGGCAAAGGCAACGACTTCTTTGCAGATATCTCCCACAACCTCTGCTTTTAGTTCAACAACTTCACTCTCAACAAATACCATACACCGTGCCTCCTTTTCTTAGTTTTCATTATATTCATACTTGTCATTCTTGTCAAAATATATTCATCTGCCAAGAGCATCGTTCCGTGTTGTCAAAACCCACAGTCCAGAGGATTATTGGGTTTATACGGCGCAGTTTCTGCTCCTCTGTTCTGAGGTGATTGGCCTATCATCGCCCCCTAAAACCGGGCGGAACGTCTTTATAATACACCGAATCCAATCCCATACAAATCCCAAAAAGGCGAAAGGATTCCTTGCACCAAGCAGGGCGAAAAGTGGGAACTGCCGGAGCAGCGAAAAGGTTCAAAGAAGGCGGTAGAAAAATCAGCAAACAATTTTTTAATTCAGCTATGAACCTTATCCAACACATACATCCGCTCTGCCACTTTCTTCTAAACCAGCCCCTTCTCCTCGCGCAGCCGTGCCACAAAGGCCCCGAATTTTTCCTTATCAATTGCAAACACTCCGCTCACCTCGAGAAAATCATACCAGTGATCCGGCTGAGTGGCAACCGAACAACAGTAGAGTCCCCTTTTTTCGCCCGCCTGACAGAAGATTCCCTCCCCATTTCCGGAAAATGCGGAGCAGTTTTCCCTTCTATTGACACCCTGTCTGAATTCCTGTATCGTTTTTATAAAGACGGTTCCAAAATTCCGCACACTTCGTCATCCGGAAGGTACGAAATGCAGTCATGCAGGAAGGGATGTTTGCTCATGAAATGCTATGATGAACAGCTGCGTCAGTTACAGGCCCAATGCGCCCGCAAGAAAAAGCTGGATGCTTCCATAGATGAACTGCGCATCCAGCGCAAAGCCTATGCCGACCGTGCAGATGAGCTTCGAAAGATCCTCTCCAAAGAACAGGCAGATGTGGAACGGCTGGAGGGGCGCAGTCTGGCTGCTTTCTTTTATCAGATGGTTGGCAAAATGGACGAAAAGCTGACCAAAGAGCAGCAGGAAGCCTACGCCGCTCAGGTAAAATACGATGCTGCTGCCCGGGAGCTGGAAGGCATTGAGCAGGATTTGAAACGATGCGAAGACGAGCGAAATTCGCTCTGGGGCTGTGAGGCTCGCTACGATTCCCTTTTGCAGGAAAAAACACTTGCCGTAAAAGCAGCCAGCGGGCCCACTGCGGAAAAGATTCTGCAGCTGGAAGAACGGAACGGCTATCTGGACAGCCAAAAGCGGGAATTGCAGGAAGCCCTGATTGCCGGTAATGCTGCACTGTCCTGCGCGGATCAAATTCTGTCCGAACTGAACAGTGCAGAAGGCTGGGGAACCTGGGATCTGGTTGGCGGCGGACTGCTCGCGGATCTGGCAAAGCACAGCCATCTGGATCAGGCACAGGCTTCTGTGGAAACCCTGCAGTCGCAGCTGCGTCGCTTCAAAACCGAGCTGGCCGATGTGACGATTAATGCTGACATTCAGGTTAGCATTGATGGTTTCCTGCGCGTGGCCGATTACTTCTTTGATGGGATCTTTGCCGACTGGGCCGTACTGGATCAGATTCGCCAGTCCCAGCAGCAGGTGCAGCTCATCCGGAATCAGATTGAAATTGTTCTGAACCATTTACACACATTGATAAACCAGACGGACGCAGAGCTGTCCCGTATTTCTCGGGAAATAGAGCAGCTGGTCGCGGGTATCTCCATGTAAGATTCGTGAGTCGCACCTTTGCCGAGTGAAACTTTCTTCACCGCTCCACTTCGGATCCCGTTCGAGATAAATCCAAAACGGTCTGCATACCAGTGCTCCATGGGCTTTCCGGTACAGTTCTTCCCTGTTCCGCACCGGAAAGCTCCAACCAGGATTATCCGGTTCCAGAATCACAGGAAGGTCGGTTTTCAGTTCTTCCACATAAATAAGAGGGATCCGCTGACAAACAGCAGATCCCTCTTGTTCAATTAACGCATAATTACTTCATTCCCGCATATTCGTTACCGGCAAATTCAATTCCACTTTTGCTCCCTGCGAGGTATTTGAAAGATGAAGAGAACCACCATGCTGTTTTGCAGTCTGTACGGCACAAAACAGGCCCATCCCCAGATGCCCCTCCTGAGGACGGCTGGCATCACTGGTGAAAAAGGGCTGGCCGCCCCTGACGAGGGCCGCAGCTGAAAACCCGGGGCCGGTATCCTCCACCGAAAGTTTCACCTGTTTCTCTTCCAGTAATATATTCAGAACAACTTTGCCACCCGCCGGGGTATAACGCACCGCATTATCCAGAAGATTCATCACTGCCCGATCCAAAGCAGCAGGATATACCCAAAGAGAAATGGGCGGAACCGAAGAACAAACGAATTCCACCTGTTTGGCTCCGCAAAGGCTTTGCCCGGTCTGCTTCCAGCCTTCTGCCAGGTACTCCAGAGAGACCTGTTCTTTCTGTTGTTCCACCATTCCTTCCGGGCTGGTCATGGCTCGGAGTTGTACCAGATACTCCTGCATTCGAACCGCACTGCGAAGAATAGTCTCTACCATTTCCTTCTGGAAACCGATTTGTCAAGGGGAGATTACCCTGGAGTTATACATTTTTCTTTTTTGAGCTTCTGAGCCGTCGCCTTTCACCGCGGCCCTAAAATTTTGCATAAACACAACACAAGATCAGCAGCGTGTAAGCAATCAGAAAAAACTAAACCGCCTGTCCCTATGGCCGAGATAAGGGTCACTAGGACAAGCGGTTTTCTTTGCCTTAAATGATGACTGGTAAGATGTACATATTCCATGACGTTAGTCAGAACGGAAATAAGCCTGGTGGTGTACCATAACATCGTCTAGAATGCCTGAATCATCAAAACCAAGCTTCCAAGAGGCCGGGTCAAGAGGGTCATCAATTTCGTATTTCAAGCTATATCCACCATAGGTTGCCTCAAAGCTATCGTTCGGTTGGCCATACAGTTTTAAGACATCTTCTCTGGTAGACCATCCCAGCATCAACCCACCGGGAAGGCGTAGTTCTGTACCGGAAAAGTCGTAGTTGCCATATATTACATGAATACCTCCCACCGTGCTCTCGGCGACGGGGATCGTGCTTTCGGTGGTGTTGAAGACACAGACGCTGATATCCTGCTCGTGGTCATTGGTCAACGAGACCCATTCCCATTCATAGGACGCATACGGGCCTTCCGCGCCAGCCAGAGAAAGCCCGGCATCCTCCTCGGAAATCACCCACCCATCGTCAAGGAAAGCCGCAAGGGGAACTGGTAATGTATAAACCGTATCATTGATCTGGATTGAAAAACTTTCCCAATCATTCGGGAGTTCAGGGGATGGTGGGTACAATTCTGCCCCTGACGCGTCGAGTTCTGTCATAAATTCGAGCGACATCAAGGTGGAGGTGTGCGGCAGGTAGGTGACTTTCGCAAACAGATTGTAGTCGTTCCCGCCCCACAGCGCGCGCCCTTCCTCGTACCTCTTTTCACTGATTTCAAAGGAATGCCGCTCGCCGGTCATATCTACGCCGCGCAGATAATAGTCGTCCGAACCATAGTCCCCGATCCCTCGCGAATATTCAAATTCCAGCCGCTCCAAATAGGCGGCTTCCGGGCGCTTGAGATAGGGAATGTCCAAAACGAGCGGCCGGACAAGGAAGAAAGCGGCGGCGACGCATAGCAGAATGCCTGCGGTTCTGCCGACCTTTTGCAGGAACGTTGCGTCCGGCCGAATCAGCAGTACGAATAAGACAAGGGCGATGATCACCGCTACCAGCCCTAAACCGCCATGGACAATGACGGCTTGCATAAACCCCGTGATTCCGATGGCAAAGGCATCGGCGCTTGTAAACCATTCCATCACCGCGAGGATGGTGATCGGCAGAAAAAAGATGACGGCAAGGAACAAAATAAACCATTTTAACTCCGCCTTGTTTTTTTCGCCGCCGGGTGTTCTTTCGTCTGTTCGGTTCTCATTTATATTGTTCATTTTCTCTCTTGCTTTTATGAAAATCAGTGTTTCAAACGCTCCAGTACCTCGCAAATCGCGAGCATCCCCTGTTTTTGATCTTTGATTTTGGCGGTGATGCTGTTGTTGACCAGCGACAATTTTATTTTGGTTTTCCCGCTTTTCGCTTTGATGATCCGCTGGGAAGGCAGTAAACCTTTTTGTACTTTCAGTTCGTCAAACTGGTCAAACGGAATGCAGATTTTACCGTAAATATGCGAGATATCAAAAGTTTCCAACACTGCGATAACCAATGTTTTTTCTGTCACGCCAACATAACAATATACATTACTCAAAGCTCCCAGTGCCAACATTTCAGCCGTCCCAGACATCAAGGTCCCCCATGCTTTTCCCTGGTACGTTTCCCCGTCCGGGCAAATACTGGCTAACATTTCATTCATATCTTTCTCATTCATGAACAAAGTCATATAGTTCACCTCGTTGTTTTGTTCATGGGTCAGTGGATCCGATTCCATCTTAGTTATAGCACTTATCTTATTTTACGATGTGAAATCAGGGTAAAATACCCGTAAATATTAGGCGAGAAAGGCACAAGGTTACCCAATAATTTGGCTACGACGAGATTCTGGAAGATGTGATGCTCGCTGAGGAGTGGGAAGGAAGTCCATGAAAATGTCAGAAAGGCTTGTTCCTGATAATGATAGCATTTAATGAAAACTTTTGAATCAGTTCCGGGATCATGCCATAATTTTACGCAATCTTAGCCTGCTCATGATAGATGTCAAACACGAATCACGATATAATTATACTGAATTGTTGTATCTAATGGATGAGGCGTTTTTTATGGGGGCTTTCTTTGACTGGCTGCTGTCAAATTCGAACGGAATCATTACAGTGATCGTCATCCTGGCGGTTGCGATTCCGTCTTTAACCGTAGTCCGCAGGCTGACGAAAGGGCATGTCAGCAAAAATTCCTGCACCGTACAGACCGTGGGATTTATCCGCTCCACCCGGCAGACCGGCCTGTATGTCAACGAAAACCCGCAGCTGCTTTTTGAACTGGACGCCCTGGCGGAGGACGGAACGGTGTTCCAGACCAGCGTGCGGAAAATCATCCCCATAACGGCGATGGCCGGTATGGTTCCCGGCAGGGCGATCCCCATCCGCTATAACCCGGACGACAGAATCCGGGCAGTGTGGGACTACCATCCGGATGAATCGCTGGCGCAGGAACGCGCCGCCCGCTATCTGTGCCAAAAGCACCCGGGCGATCTTTCCTATGAACAGCGGATGGAGCTGTTAAAAAACGGCGTGATGAAAAAGGCGTTGCTGAAAAGCTTCCGGCTGACCGGGAAAGAAGAGGCCGGGGACTATGAGGCAGAAGCGGCCATCCAGCTTGCCGGCGAGGAGCAGAGCGGCCATACATTCGAGCGAACGCTGTATGTACCCAATACGGCTTTGGAATACCTGATTCCCGGGCGGTATGTGGACGTGCGCGTCATCCCGGGCAGGGAAAATCTCTTTGTTTTTGTACTGGATACCTCCGTGGCGTCCGGCATCAGTTAAGAGGAATACGGCGTCCGTTTGATACAGAGAAAGGGGTTGACCGTTTCGTGGAAAACGTATGGAGTCTTTTTTTTCAACTGGATGGCTGAAAATCCGATTCGGGCCACCGTGATCATATCTGCGGTGGTCATTGCGCTGTGTATCCTGCTGGGATTTGTGCTCCCGGCCAGATCCGAAAGGCGGAAAAGGGAGAAGGAGCAGCGCTGGAGGGATGCCCGCACAGTGAAGACCTTGGGTTTTATCCGTTCCGCAAAGCATACGGGACGATGCGTCAATGACAATCCCGAGTTTCGCTTCGTGGTGGACGCACTGGCCGAGGACGGGACTTTTTTTGATACCACCGTGACGGAAATCATCCCGAGGGCGCAGCTTCCCATGTGCGCCGTCGGAGCGCCGCTCTCCATCCGGTATGACCCGGCAGACCGCTCCCATGCCATCGGGGATGATAATCCGGATGCCGATGTGCTGAATGAGCGCATCGCCCGCTACCAGTGCCGAAAACATCCGGGCGAGCTGACCTATGAACAGCGCATGGAGCTTAGCAGAAACAGCGTGGTCAAAAAAGCGCCGCTGGAAAACCTGCGGCTGACCGGGAAAGAGGAAGCCGGGGACTGGGAAGCGGAAGCGACGGTTCGGATCACGGACAATGCGGCGGGAGACACGGTCATGAACCGCACCCTTTATCTAAACGACAAGATGCTTAAGCATATGGTTCCAGGCAAATATATCGACATCAGCGTTGTGCCGGGCAGGGAGGACTTTTTCGGTATCGTAACGGATATCGCTACGAAGGTTGTCCCTGAGAAAAGCGGGTCTTGAACGTCAAGCGGGCGCTCTTTCCTGTCCGGGATAAGTCAAAAAAGAAAGGATTGCGTTTTGAAAACGATCATTCATGATCTTAATAAAGCAGACTTCTCTGCTTTTGAACTTCCAGATGAAAATGTCGTGGTTTTCACTGCGGACGGCCAGTATGCTCCGTGCAGTGGCTGCTTTGCATGCTGGCTGAAAAATACCGGATTCTGTGTGATGGACGACTCCTTGAAACATGCGGGCGCATTGATCGGGCAAAGCGACCCGCTGATCATTATCAGCCGTTTGTGCTACGGCGGCTACAGCCCCGGCGTCAAGGCTGTTTTGGACCGCGCTATTGGAGTATCTCTCCCCTTCTTTACCTGGCGGGGCGGCCAAACCCATCATATAGGGCGCTACCCGCAGCGAAAACTGCTGCGGGTTCTCTTTTACGGAGATTCTACGGAATCGGAACGGCAGACTGCCACAGAGCTTGCCGAGCGTAACCGGCTCAACCTTGGATACAAAACAGCGGAAACGCTGTTTTTCCAAAATCCTGCACAGATCAGGGGAGCAATATCATGAAGCTGCTGATCTTCAATGCAAGCCCCAAAAAGAGAGGCGGCGCTTCTCAATTTTTCTCCGGTATCCTCCGGCTGTTTCTTCCCGGCCTTGTCAAAAAAACGGTTCCTCTGCGGAGCCGGAAAGACTTTGACCATGCGCTTTCCCAGTTGGGCAGCGCGGACGCCGTATGTATCTCTTTCCCGCTTTATGTGGATGGATTGCCCTCTCATTTAGCAGAGTTCCTATCGCTGGCAGAAGAATATTGTAAAGCCCGTTCTCTTCGGTTCCGCCTGTACGCCATTGCCAACAACGGCTTTATAGAGGGACAGCAAAACCGTACTGCACT
Organism: Allofournierella massiliensis; assembly: GCF_964241245.1. Taxonomy (NCBI): domain Bacteria; kingdom Bacillati; phylum Bacillota; class Clostridia; order Eubacteriales; family Oscillospiraceae; genus Allofournierella; species Allofournierella massiliensis. Next base: position 13,982 of record NZ_CAXSWZ010000013.1, on the reverse strand, counting down.
GCGGATACTGGCATCCTGGTGCCTGCATTCCGGCGCTATCTGGAGCGGCGGGATCGGGATTGGCGGAGGCGTCATGCTGCGGGTGCTGGGAATCGTCTATCCTGTTTTGATCGCGCTATCTATCGTACAGATCGCCGTTTCGTTTCTTACGGCAGGAAGCGTACCGCCGGACATGCTTTATACCCTCGCCATTCAGGCGGGAAGCTGGCTGTTTTTCAATTTCGGTGTATTGTTTTGCCTGGCCCGGTTGTCTGCGGCCGTTTACAAGCGCAAAACCGTAAAGAGCCGCTACACCCGTGTGCTGCTTTCATCCTTCCTGTTTGTTCCGATTGCCGATCTGTTTATGATTCTATCCTCTCTGTCTTGCGGCCGGTTCCTGTTCGCACTTTTAAAACAGGACGATTGTTCTCGTAATAAGGGGTAAGGTGATTGCATGAAGTCTGTCATTTTATACGGAAGCAGGTACGGAAGCGCCCGCCGGTATGCGCAGGAGCTGTCAAAGCAAACAGATATCCCTGCTGTCAGCTATCAAGAAGCACCGCCGCTTTCCAAACTGGAAACGATCGTGTATATCGGCGCGCTGTATGCCGGAGGCGTTCTGGGATTGACAAAGACGCTGCGAAGGCAGTCATTCGGAGAGCATCAAAGGCTGGTGATCGTTACGGTCGGGCTGGCTGATCCGGATATACCGCAAAATCGGGAGAATATCCGGAACTCCCTGCAAAAACAGATTCCCGCCCAGCTATATGGCAGAGCAGCGGTTTTCCATCTGCGAGGCGCCATTGATTATCAGGCGCTATCTCTGGGACACCGAACCATGATGGCGCTACTGCACCGATCTCTGCAAAAGAAACCGGCGGAAGAATGGAGCGAAGAAGACAAGGCGTTAATGGAAACCTACGGCAAGCAGGCAGATTTTGTCGATTTCGCTTCCCTGCGGCCGATTATCAATGAGATGCAGAGGGAAAGCAGGTAAGAAAAATTATTTGAATGCATAGCTTAGCCAGTTTGGCTTTCTCTGCTGCGAGGGATTCTATGTAGGTGCCACGAGCGCATTATTTTACGCTCTCTTATCAATCGGGTGCTTTCACGCGTATCGGAAAGGAAATGGTTTATGGCTGAAAAGCGAACTGTCCGCTTTGTAAAATGGCTGATTAAGGTTGTGATATCCTACGTAGTGTTTATCGGGACCGGCTGGCTTCTCGGGCGGATCCCCGCTCAAAAAATTGGCCTTTCCGAGGATATGTTTTTCGATCTGCGGATGTTTTTCATGCTGTTCGGCCCCATTTATCTCTCTCTGATCGTAAAAATTGTTTTGACAATTCTGGCCGCAATAAAGCATAAAGAAAAAGATACCGCCGAACAAAACAGGGGCGTTCTGCTTGCCGTCACTGCCATATTGATGCTTGCAAATCTGTCCAATGCCCAGACCGCAGCGGATCTGAGCAGCGGACTCATCGAAAGCAAAGGGCTGAAAAGCCTAAACAGGAGCAAACGGTACAATCTGAAAGGCAAGCGGTTTTTAAATATTTTCCTTCCCATCGCCTTTTATATGCTGATCCTGGAGATATTGACGCTGCTGGTCTGCATCGTCACCTTCGCACCGTTATCCAACGCGGCAAGCAACGCTTTTATTTTTACCATCGCCCTGACCGCTTTGCTCCTGCTGTTGATCCCACTCATTCTCACTTTTATCTCCGGGTTTAAGGGAGACAAGGCGGAACATGAAAGAAAGCGGGACAAGGAACGGCAGGCCGCAGTTGTGTCCGGCAACCTGGTCCTAGAAACCGATCCCATTCGCCGCAAACAGTATCTGCGGCTGCCGAAGCTGCTTGTGCTGGCGGTTTGCCCGGGCTCGTTCCTGCTTTCTTTTCTCGTGCTGTATTTCACCAAGAACCATCAGGACCAGTTGGCGGTCTTGATGCTGCGTCAGCCGTTTATGGCTCTGGCGGCCGCCTCGATCTTCGCTGTGATCCCGCTTCTGATGTACTGGGCAAACTGCTCAGGGACGTCTTTGGTTCAGCGCGTATATCTCTCGGAAAACCGGCTGTGCTATACCGGTCATAGCGGCAGCATGGACGAGCGGGTGGAATTTGCCTTTGTGCTGCTCCGGCTGAAAGAGTATTCTGTGGGAAGACGATCCATCTGTATCCGGGGAATATTTACCCGGAAGACAAAGGACGCCTACGGTACGCATCAGAAAAATGCCTTTTCCAAGACGCTCTGGATTCCCCGCACCTTTCCAGTGGAGCAGGAACGGATCCTGCTGGATTTTTTAAGAAAAGCGTAGCCGTAAAATGATTTGCGCTCACACACTCCAAAAAAGATAACAAATAGGAGGCTTCAGAATGTATAAGACGATTGTTGTAAAATACTCTCCTAAAGCAAAGGAAATGGCTGCAAGAATCGAAGATGTAGCCAATCAAATGGAACAGGAAGGATTTGAACTGGTTTCTTGTTCTATTACACCTTCTTCCAAGGGGATTCTGGTTTTTAGACAGATAAAGGCTCCCCAACCGACCGAAGTTTGTGAACACGAAAAAGGATAAAATAAAAATTCCACCCAATTTACGCTGCTTATCTGTGAATAAGCTTATCCTGCTACACACACAGCAAAAACATAAAATTCCTTTTCAGGTTGTGCTGAGCAGTCAGTTTTGCAACCTGAAAGGGATTTTGCCATTTTGTCTATTACTGCTGCGCAGCTTCAAGTAGCGCCTTTTTAAGCTGCCGCTCGATCCTCAGGAGGTCCGCTTCCGCACTCTGGCGGGCAGCGCGGCCCTCCTGCCGGTGCAGTCTCAGAGCGATCTTGATCTGGCTTTCCCACAGTGGAACGGTGCTGAGAGCCGCCATTTGGATTTTATCTGCCGGCATTTTATCGTTGCTCTGGATCAACCGGATCTGCGGCGCAGTCTGGATGGCGACGTTTTTGCTCAGCTTTAGGTCGTGAATTTTCTCTTCAAAGCGGTTCACGGCGTCTACAAAATCTCATACCACCTGGGCGCTCATAGGATCGTCCTCGTCCGACGCCTCGGCATGAAGCTTCGGCAGGTTGGAAGCTTTATCCAGTATATCATCGCCTCCGGATGAAGGACAGCAGGACTGCAAGAATCCCAACAAGAAGGATGCCGGCCGAGAGACCCATGAGGATACCGGAGGTGAAATTCTGGGACGGAGATCCGCCCGCCGCCCTGGAAACAATCCCCAAAACAATACCGAGCAGGATCAGCAGTACGCCGATACATCGTTTCCGGCTGCTCCTGAGCTTTTACCTTATCCGTGCGATGGTCTCCTGAAAAGAACGATTTTCCTTCATATCGCTAACAACCTGTGCTATACTTGGTGCAAAGCCATTACCATTTTGCTCTTTCATCGCTTTTCCTTTCCGCTGGGTTGTTGGCACTTTCCAGTGTACAGGATTTAAAAGAGCATCGGTAGTGGCTTTATCTTTTCCGACTAGGTGTGGCTGCGAACTCCCGACACTTGAAGGTTAGTTTCGCCCGACCCGAATAATGGTAAACACATCCGCTAAGACTTCTCCCTCAGAGCTGAGAATGAAGCAATCGTGTTTATCCTTTGAGACATCAACACCAACAGAAACGACCATACCAGGCCGGCCAGATAGCCGGCCGGTGTATCCTTGGGAAGACGAATGCGGATATTGCCCGTTCGGATCTCGATGCTTTCTTCGCAAACCACCGGCGCGGCCTTTTCCAGAGCCGTCTCTGTGCTCCGATGGGAAGATTGTTCCGGCAGTTCCACCTGCACCGGCACGATCTCCTGCGGCGCCAAAAGTTCTCCGGCCAATTCATCCCGAAGCCGTTTTTGCCACCGCATGAAGGTGGAATAGCCAATGCCGTTCTCTGCGCACCACTCCCGCTTGCTTTTTCCGCTGTGCGTACACTCCTGCACAAGCTGCAGGCACCGCTGCTTTTTCAGATTTACATATTCCTTGCCCATTTTATTGCTCCTTTGTGAGACTTTTGAGACTTCTGAGATTTTTGCGACTTCTTAGACTTTTGAGACCTCTTTTCTCATTTGTCCCATTTCCTCCTATTGTCCCACATCCTTTCAGCCTTCGGTAGCCGGGGGATTATGGAGCGGTTACGTTTTCTCCACCCAAGGCTAAAAATTGGCATAAAAAATACCCCGTCAGATTTCTCTGACGAGGTAAGATAGGTTCAGACTATTGAATCATGCCCAGCAAGGACTTTGTGCTCTCCATGATGTCCTCGTAGCTGATTGTGGCAGCGTATGGATATTTATTCTGGTAGGACTTCCACAACGCATGCAGTTGCTCATCGTTCTCAACGGCTGCAATAATCTGCGGTGCGTCCGTTCTCAAATTTTCTGTACTCCGCTTTTTGCAAGTGGCATCAAACGCTCTTCCTAAAACTTCTGCATTGATTTCCTGTTCATAGATAGCAAGCAGCGTTCTGATATCGTAGAAATCCCTCATGCGTGTGTTCAGGAGACCTCTTGCAAGAACCGTCTGAAGCTTTTCCGCAAGGATGGTTTCGAGGTTGTATGACCATAGACTGATTGACCGGTCATCCAGCAGCAACTTATATTGATACTCAACTGCCCTAGGCGTAATCACGTCGCCAGTCGAAATATCAATTTTCATTGGAGTAATGAGCTTCCCCATTACGGCGTTCATAGTGAACCGAACACCCGGATACTCCATTTCGTCCATAATGTTGGAAACTTCTTTGATCTCGAATGTCACACCGTCTCCGAGGTCAATATTCTTGATTTCATTTACAATTCGAAGTGCATCCTCCGCAGAAAGATTTTGATTCTTGAGACTGGTATCAATGTCCATCGTAGATCGGAGTGCTACGCCGACCATCGCAGTCACAAGCATTCCACCCTTGATGATGAAATTGTCCTTGTACTGCGAAACCGCAACTCGTTCCAAGAATCGTTCCATCATGTAGATTCGCATCAGTGTTCTTGCATCGGCTTTGTTCTTTTGGGTGACACTTTTAATTCGCCCCTTTACCTGATCTGGTGTAAGCTGCATTTTACAATAGTACTCCCATATATCTTCGGATCACATTATCAACACGAAACAACTTCGCATATTTCATCAATCGGTTCAGATCTTTATCTTTTCTCGACACATACGCTTTAAGAACCGAATTGAACTCCTGTGCCTCAATGGAATTACGGCTTCGCATCAAATCGCAGATTGTTCTTTCCAAATCGTACATCGGGATTTCATTACCACAATTGTCTTTGACCATGATTTTTCCGACATCCAAAAGTTCCTTCTTCACCGTGTAAGCTTTACAACTTCCATCGGCTGTCAATCTGTGCGAATTGTAGCCACTATAAATGGTAAACGTATGCACAAGTGGCTCTCTGTCCGTCAGATCATAATAGTAAAATGCTTCGTCATGCGAAAAAACAGCATTGGGGCATCTCTGATGCAGCACATACAATTCGTCCGGCCAGTTTTCACTCGCGGAATAGATTCCACGGCCAACCTGCTCTAATCCATTTTCACGAACATATTTATAGAATTTGAATTTTGATACTCCAGATTTTCCTGCAATGCGCGGCGTCAAGTAGTCATGGCTTTGAATCAGTCTTGTCATCTCATTCATAGAACCACCAACCTTTCGTGCTTATATTGTAAGTGAAATAAGCACGAAAGTCAAGTAAAATTCAACGACCGTGCTTATTTCGTTTCTAATATATGCACGGTCGTTGAGTGCGACGCTGTTAAAATTTGTCAAAGTCAGCCTGCGAAGCCAGTTCTCGATAGGGATACTCGTCGTTCTGCCGCTCTGTGAACATGTCGTTGACCAACCCGATGGTCAGCAAGTCGAGGTCGGCGATGCTGATACCGAGCTGCACACAGCGCAGCATGAAGAGCGGGGTGGTCATTACCCGCTCACTTTTGCGAGGTTTTTTCTTGCCTCTACCTCCGTCTGCACGTTCAGGCCCCACAGTTCGATCAACTGGGGCAAAATCTGGTAGATGGAGAAGGTTGCAAAAATCGCCACCCCAGCCCCATCTGCACGCAGTTTTAGCACCACCTTGCCGGAGTTTTAGCCCCACTTTCACGCACTGAAGCCCCAAAGCCTTATAATTGGTTTAGCACAGCCAAGCTGTGACTAAATCAATTGGAGGTTTCGTAATGACAAATTATCGGGAGATCTTGCGGTTAAGCAGTCTTCAGTACAGCCAGCGAACCATTGAATCAATGGCACACTGTTCCAGACATACGGTGCGAGATGTACTGCAGGCAGCAAAGAAACAAGGCATATCCTGGCCCCTCTCCGACGATGTCGCCAATGCCGATCTGGAACAGCTTCTCTTTCCGAACAGGCACAAAGCATCCAGTCAATATGCTGAGCCCGACTATCCGTACATCCACCGCGAACTGGCACGGTCGGGCGTGACCCTGACGCTGCTATGGGAAGAATACTGCGCGAAGTGTCAGGAGGCGGGCCAAAAGCCGTACATGAGTACTCAGTTTGGCGAACGGTACCGCCGCAGTGCCTATCTGGAAGAAGAGAAGCCCTACATGCTGCCGCTGCCGGTCAGTGCGTTTGAACTGGCCGTCTGGTCGGTTTCCAAGGTCGCCAACGACTATCTTGTTACGGATGGCAGGAACAAGTATTCTGTTCCCTATAACTTGATGATTGGCGAGCGCGTGGACATCCGCGTGACTAAAACAACGGTAGAGGTATTCTACCACGGCAGCCGTGTAGCCAGCCACCGCCGGCTGCAGACCCGGCAGCGTGATCCGCTGGTGAAGCGCGAGCATATGCCGCCGGAGCACCAGAAATATCTCACCTACAACGCTGACGAGTTCAGCCGCTGGGCGATGTCGGTCGGTCCTATGACCGAGAAGGTAGCCGAACACTTCCTGAAGTCCGGTAAGGCCGCCGAGCAGGGCTACAAGGCCTGCGCTGGTCTGACCAAACTGGAACAGCGGTACGGCAAACAGCGGCTGGAGGCAGCCTGCGGCAAAACTCTGGCGTACAGCACCACGCCCTCGCTGCGCACCATTGCCAGCATTCTGAAAAATGACCTGGACAAGCCGGACAAGGCCGAGAGCCAACTGTCGCAGTCCAAAGCCAATAGCTACGGCATTATCCGCGGCGCGGCCTACTTCCGGAAGGGAGGTGACCGCTGATGCTGAACCAGGCAACGATGGATATGCTCACGGCAATGAAGATGACCGCTATGGCAGCGGAGTTCGCCAACCAGTTGAAAGACCCCACGTTCAATGAACTGGGCTTCGAGGAGCGCCTGGGCTTGCTGGTAAATGCGGAATGGAACCGACGCCAGAGCAACAAACTGAACAGATTTATCCGCAACGCGCGCTTCGCCGTGCCGTCTGCCACTGTAGAAGGCATTGAATACCACGAGGACCGAAAGCTGGACAAGGCACAGATGCTGCGGTTTGCCACCTGCCAGTACATTGACGAAGGCCACCACATTATCCTCAAGGGAGCCTCTGGCAACGGCAAGACTTACATCGCCTGTGCCCTGGGCAATGCCGCCTGCCGCCGTTTCAAGAAGGTGCAGTACATCCGTATGCCAGAGCTGCTGGACGAACTGAGCATTGCCCGCAGTGGTGGAACACTGAAAAAGGTGCTTGAATCGTACAAGAAGAAAGACCTGCTGATTCTGGACGAATGGCTGATTCGTCCGCTGTCCCCGCAAGAATCCTATGATACTACGCTTAGACTCTTCGGAAGAACAATCATCAGCAAGCAGACCACACAGCCAAAAACAACTACCATGCATGGGAAGCCATTCAGAAGGTTGTCCACACACAGCATAATGTTGCCATTTCCGTCAAGCAGAAGGTTCACCTTGCCACTGCGTTTGATGCCGTACTGGCCTTTAGACAATGCTTTTGGATTACCATCCGCATCAAAATACATATCCGTATCTGCTGTGCCATCTCTATGATAGGTACGTTTGAGGATGGTATAGCCTGCATTGGTGGGGGCGGGGTTTCCATCTGCGTCAAGATATGTGATCTGGCCAATGTATCCTTGCTCGTTGCGCTGGTATAACTCGCCATACTGACCAAGCAAAGACCTCGCTGGGTTCCCTTCTGTATCAAAATACTGCTCACCGACAACAATACCATCAATATCGCACTGATAAGTCACACCTGCACAACCAGATGAACTACACATCGCACAACCATTTTTATCAAGAAATGTCAAGCTGATGTTCCGCCCCGCAATACTATACTCGCGATGAATCCCATAGTATCCACCTAAACACGGCACTTGCTGTCCGTCCAAATCATAGTAAAAATCATCCGAAGGTTTGCCATCAACCAGCGTTCTGACAATAATAGCATATCCGTCACTGCGTTTTATTGGATTTTCCTCTGCGTCAAGATATGTTATTACCGTACTCGTTTCGTTGTATTCATACGATACTCCACAGTAATGACCATTCCTTGTCACAGGGTCTCCGTTTGCATCAAGATATCTTTCCTCTACAACTCGGCCGTTTTCATCCTGCATTCTACACACAGTCGCATAACCCATATCAATGGCATCTGTGATCAATCCTTCAGGATTTACATAGCTCGTTCTGGTCATGCCTCCATCTAAGGTTTCTCGGATAGTCAGCTCTGAGGAAATACATCCCGCATCGTGGTCTACATCAGCATCTGGAAGCATCGCAAAGATGGAAAGAAAAACCACCAATGCTGCCAACAAAATACCGTTTCCTCGTTTCAGGTTTGCACTCAAACTCCGTAGCCTCTGCTCTTGATAGTCTCCACGACCTGAGAGACATATTTCTGGCAGGTGTCGTGGTCGGGAGCTTCGACCATCACACGCACAACAGGCTCCGTACCAGATTCACGGACGAGGATACGGCCAGTGTCACCCAGTGCCTCAGCCACAGTCTTGACGGCTGCCTGCACTGCCTCGTCATCCTGCGCAGCCTTCTTGTCGGTGACGCGAACGTTTTCCAACACCTGCGGGTAGATTTTCAGCGGCTCAGCCAGCTTGCTCATGGGCAGCTTCTTGGCCAGCATGACTTCCATCATCTTCAGACTGGTCAGAATTCCGTCGCCGGTGCTTGCGTACTTAGAGAAGATGATGTGGCCGCTCTGCTCGCCGCCGATACGGCAGCCGTTCTTAGCCATATACTCGTAGACGTATTTGTCGCCCACAGCAGTCTTTGCGTAGCCAATGCCTTGCTCATCAAAAGCCTTGTACAGGCCGAAGTTGGACATAAGCGATGTCATCGCTGTCCATCCGAGCGACCAGCTCATTTTTGCAATGCTTGATTCCCTCGTTCAGTGCATTGCCAAGTCCACCGTTCTTTGCGAGTCGAACAACATTCAGAGATTCACCCATCTCCTGTTGCTTCGCTGCGATTATGCTATCCAGTGGTCCGTTCAATGGTCCATCACATACCAATACGAAATCGTTTGTGGAGAGCGTCTGCGCTTGTATGCTCTCTATTGCCTGCTTCAGATACTCCGGTTTCTCTTTGTGATAAACCGACATAAGAACGGAGTATCCTTTGTATCCCACAACACTCATAGTCCCTCTCCGCATATCAAAGATTACAGCCCAGACTCAATCTCAAAGAGTCTGAGCCGTTTATTCCTTATAAAGCTCTACTAATCGTCCTCAGCAGTGTGATCCACACGCTGCTGCTATGTCTTGTACCGTTGCAGTGGGCCTCCGCTATGCTCTATCCTGCCTTTCCATAGCACTATCAAAGCCCTTGTCTTTATTCCTGATGACACCATCATCTCGCCATAGGAATCCATGTATTTATGCCAGAAATCACTCATATCACTACGGGAGTCCTTGCGTTTATTCCCGATAGCACCATACCTTTTCACTGGGAGTCCTCGTATTTGTGCCTGATAGCAACTCCATGACCGGGTTAAAAGTTTCGATGATATTGTCATCGAAACCCCTTGTTTATTCCTGACCGCACATTCCGGGAAAATGTCAATTTTTAGGCTCAGAAAGCGGTTGAAAAGCTCGATATTTAGTCGTTTTCTCCACTCATTGCAGTGGTTTGACCCTCGGAAACTCCCTCGGTGCTTTCAGGCATAAACAGGATGCGCACCGTGGCGAACATGATTTTTAGATCCTCCACGAAGCTGGGGTTGGAAATGTACATCAGATCCATTTGCAGCTTGTCATAGGGAGTGGTGTTATATTTGCCGTATACCTGGGCGTAGCCCGTCAGGCCCGCTTTCGCCTGTAATCGCAGTGCGAACTCGGGGAGTTCTTCATAATACTGCTCCGCAATCTCCGGCCGCTCCGGGCGGGGGCCTACGATAGACATTTGACCCTTGAAGATGTTAATGAGCTGAGGCAGCTCGTCCAGACGACATTTTCGGATAAACTTTCCGATCGGAGTGATTCGATCATCGTTATCACCGGTAGAAAGCCGGGCCACGCCATCCTTCTCCGCATCCACCCGCATGCTGCGGAATTTCAACACATTGAAAGTCTTACCGTCTTTGGTCAGGCGGCACTGCTTATAAAAGGCCGGGCCACCATCGGTAGCCTTGATAGCAAGTCCTACCGCAACCATAATGGGAGAGAGCAGCACCAGCGCCAGACCGGACACAAACAGATCAAATACTCTCTTGATGAACAGATATTCCGGGTTAGGATTGTACCGGCCTACCCGCAGCATGGGCAGATGGAACATGTGAATCCGCTCGGCACCGCTCATAATCACGTCGCCAATGCGGGGAATCACATAAACCTGCACGCCCTTTGCCACACACTGCTTCAGGATGATATTGCGCTCATGGGAATGTACTCCGCACAGGAACACCACTTCAACGCCATCCAGAATGCCCAGCTCTTCCTGCAATGCGGTGTTCACGTCAGCGGTAGCGGTCACATAGAAGCGCTTCTCCAGACCGTACTCTTGAATCAGTTGCTCCAAGCCTTCACGCATGTCATAGATTACTGCGGTTTTCTGGGCCTTATATCGACCGAAGTACCACTGGTGGGCCAGTGTGCACCACAGACCGGCCAGCGCCACCTGCACCGCGAACACGCCCAGCATAGGCAGCACCGGCGGGAAATGCTTGGTGAGCAACCAGGTGACCACGTACATGATGCCGTCCGCGATCAGGGCGGACAGAGCCTGCGACATGAGCATCTCAGAAATGCGGCTCAGTGTGAGTCGGAATCCCTCGTAGATGCGCCCGTATGTAACATACAAAACAAAGAACAGGGCAATCACCAGCCAGTTACCCTTCTGAAAATAGGGTTCGGCCAGACTGTCTGCATACACCAGGTACCAGCACACTCCGAATGGAATGGTAAGCAAAACCGCATCCAGCAGTTTGACTGCTCTCAGCGCTGTATTGTGTTTCAATGTTTTCATTGTCTTAACTTTCTCTCCCTTGAATATCTCTTCTCCATCGCTGTTGTTTTGCGTTTCAAATTCCCAAGCGCTGTAATTTTTCACGTTTCTCCTCGGACAACGATTTCTTCGCTCCGGGCTGGAGAGCTCTCCTCTGCTCATAAATCCAGCGGCCCAGCCAGATGCCATCACTGGTTTTGTATTTCGCAGGGATATCCAGATTCCCATGCTCTTCCAGATACTCCTGTGCCAGCTCATAGCGGTGCTGCCAAGGATCCTCTTTTTGCCAGACCATTCCGATACGTTCCAGCAAATCAATCCGATCCTGTGACAAGGATTTTCTGTTTTTCTCCGGATACAGATAGATGTATCGCTGGCGGGCAATCCATTTCCCCAATGGGATGCCGTCACTGGTCTTGTACATCGCCGGAACGTCCAGATCTCCATGGGTTTTAAAATAGCGTTCTGCAGCTTCGTACCCTTGCATCCACTGATTGTCGTTGCAGTTGCCCCAGTACATACCAATCTCATCCAGGCGTTTAATCTGCTCTGGCGTCGGCGGTTTTCGATTGAATTCGCCTTTTCTTGCCTGCCGCAAAGCTCTGATCCAAGCACCCAATGCAAAACCACTCGGCGTTTTGTAATCGAAAGGGACCAGAAGATTCCCGTTAGTTTTGTAATATTCCAGCGCCTCACAGTAATTCTTTTCCCATCGAACACTGCTTGCATCCCATACCATTCCAATGGAGTCCAACCGTGCAATCCGGTCTTCATCCAGAAGCTCACTTTGTTCCCCATTGAGCCGTCGCTGACGCAGATTGCAGATCCAGCTTCCAAGTTGAAATCCGTCCGGAGCTTTATAGCGGGCCGGAACAAGCAAGTCGTCAAACTCTTCGTAGTAGGCTTTGGCGTGCTCAAACCCGTTTTCCCAGGCACTTTCCAAGCGGTTCTCCCAGATCATCCCGATGCTGTTCAGCTTTTCAATCTGACTTTCACTCAAGGAACCGGCACGGTTGCCTGCGTACACAGATCGCTGTACACTGATCCAGCTCCCCAGAGAGAGCCCCTCTGCCGTTTTATATTTTTTCGGCACCTTTAAATCGCCGTGTTCCGCTACGTACTCTCTGGCCGCTGTGAAGTACTGTTCCCAGGTTCCGCTCAGGCTGTTGCGCAGTGTCTCAAACAGAACGCGACAGTCCTGTACCTGCTCCACCACCTGGAAGCGTTCCGTGACGATTTTGTCGCCTTCACCCACTGCGTACATGTGCTGCACGGCGGTGGCCATCTCTTCCTTGAGAGTGTCGATGCTGCACAGTCCCTCGAAGTTATTCACCACATCCAGAATCAACGGCACTGCACTGTCGCCAGCGGTCAGGGCACGGCCGATCTGCTGCTTGTAGATGATCGGGCTGATGGTGGGCCGGAACAAGATTACTCCTGAGATTCCATCCACATGCACACCCTCATTGAGCATGTCAATGCAGAAGAGCAGCTTCAGTGCGCTGCTGGAGTCCACCTTGAATTCCGCAAACGCCTTACTGGTGCCCGGGTCTTCAGAATAGGCCATGTAAAAATGGATGTCCGGATTCACACCGGCAAACCAGCTGCGTGACTGCTCCATCATCTCGCGCATGTGTTCCATGCCGGAGCAGAACACGATGTATTTGCCGCTTTTGCTCGTCATGTGGCGAGCAAACACCTGCTCCAGACCGTCTGCCTGCTCCAGCGCCCGGCGCAGGGCATCTAGGTATTTCTGGTTCACATCCCGCAGCGCAGCCGGCCGCATGGTGCGCACCTGTTTCTGGTACCGTTCCAGCTCATTCTGGTATTTGAACACGGTGGTCACATACTTCGGAGCAGGCAAAATTCCCCGGACGATCGCCTCACCCAGGGAAAGTTCACTTGCGATATGGCCTTCGAACAACTCTTCTGCCATATCGCGCATATTATCCAGATATCTTACGTTGGTTGCGGAAAGGCCCAGCAGCTTTGCGTCGGGGTTGGCTGCAATGGTACGCTGTACCGCATTGCCCCACTGCTCTGCACCGCACCGGTGGAACTCATCCAGAATGATGTAATCCGCATTCACAGCCAGCTCTTCCTCGCTGAGGAGCAGCAGCTTGGCGTAGGTGCGGAAGGTTACATTGGACAGCTTGTCCGGCCCGCCGCAGCGTGCCAGACTTTCCAGCTGAGTGGCATAAATATACTCGCTGGGACCAAGCCAAAGGATTTGTTTTTCCGCCTGGTCCAGAGCGAGTTGAAATGCAATGAAGCTTTTTCCGGTTCCGGTGGGGTGGACGATGGCTGCTTTGCCTGCCTGTTCCAGCATGGCAACGGCGGAAAGATATGCCTTCTGGTTGTGTTCAAACAATTTCACCGCCACATGCATCGCCTCCCTCTCCGCGGTTTACAACGTAAGAAGCATTCTGTATCGAAATTTTAGATAAAAGATTAATGCATTTAGAACAGGGTACACAAGATTGTTTTAATCATAACCTATTTTGCAGCTTTTTTCAATGCTATTCGCTGCTTCTCGAGAGAATTCAGTCATTTGTCTGCATTCTGCGGCGCCCAGCGGCAGCTGGTGCGGTGGCCAGCGGCAGCTAAGCGCCGCTAACGGCAGCCCCGTTTAG